>JARFQM010000044.1 GCA_029287755.1 Desulfofustis sp.
AATTCGCCGACCCCTCGGCCCGGGCCGCACTGGCCGCCTTCAAGCAGGACAAGTTCTGGGAATTTCACGACAAGCTTTTTGGGGTTGAGAAGCTGAGCAACGACGCGATCAACAACGCTGCAGTGGAACTCGATCTCGATATTGCCCAGTTCAACAAGGACATGAACTCCCCGGAAGTCAGGCAAATGATAAACAAAGATCTGCTCGATGCCCAGAAAGCCGGCGTTACCGGAACACCGACTATTTTCATCAACGGCAAAAAGCTGAAAAACAGATCACCTGAAGGCTTTCAGGCTATGATCGACAAGGAACTCAAAGGCAGTTGAGGAGATGTCCACCGCTCAGGAAAAAAGAGAACTCCGATTCAGCGACAACCAACTCGCCGGAGTTCTCTACGGCGATCTCAATAAAAACCTGCACATCCTGGAAAACGGCACCGGGGTCAAGATCAATACCCGGGGTACGGTGGTTACCATATCCGGTCCCACTCACGATGTCGTCCTAACCGAAAATCTGCTCACCCAGCTCTATGGGCTGATTGAGACAGGCTATCCTGTGTTCTCATCCGACATCGCCTTCGGTCTCAAGATTTTGCAGGCCAACGCCAAGGCCAGACTCGAACAGATTTTTCTGGATAAGGTCTACGTAACCACCAGAAACCGGGTTATATCGCCTAAAACCCCCAATCAGAAACTCTATATAGACGCCATCCGGGACAACGATGTGGTATTCGGCATCGGGCCCGCCGGCACCGGTAAAACCTATCTGGCTGTTGCCATGGCGGTATCGGCCCTGGTCAGCGGCACGGTGCGCTCGATCATTTTGACCCGTCCTGCGGTTGAGGCCGGCGAAAAACTTGGATTTCTGCCCGGTGATCTGGCCCAGAAAGTGGACCCTTACCTGCGACCCTTAAACGACGCCCTGATCGACATGCTCGGCACCGAAAAAGCCTTTGATCTCATTGACCAGGGTACCATTGAAATTGCTCCACTGGCATTCATGCGCGGCAGAACCCTGTCCAACGCCTTCATTATTCTAGACGAGGCCCAGAATACCACCAGGGAACAGATGAAAATGTTTCTGACCAGGATCGGCTTCGATTCCCAGGCGGTTATCACCGGAGACGTCACCCAGGTTGACCTGCCAGCCAGTCAGAAATCCGGGCTGGTTCAGGCCCGGACGCTGCTCCAGGGCATAAAAGGGATAGGTCTGTGCAGCTTCACCAAGGCGGACGTGGTCAGGCACCCGCTGGTACAGAAAATCATTCAGGCGTACGAAACCGATCAATCTGGGCACGATGCCTAACAGTCTCAGCCAGGAGACGCACAGGATCATACCATCATGCCGGTCGCACTGATCAATCATCATTCACTGGTAACGGCGTCCCTGGAGACCCACTGCCGCAGAACCTCACTGCTGCTCCTGAGATTCTGCGGCGCAGCGCTGCACCATCTCAATGTGGTGCTGACCACCGATGCCGACATGGCCGAGCTTAACCAGCGCTACCGCGGCAAGGTCGGCCCCACCAATGTGTTGAGTTTTCCCTTTGCCGACGCCGAAGATCCCCTTCTCAGCTCCCTTGCCCCACCCACTTTGGGAGATGTGGTGATATCCTACGACCGGGCGCTTGAAGAAGCTCGTCAGGCAGGCTGCACCGCCGAGCAGCGGCTGGACTGGCTCATTGTTCATGGTGTGCTTCATCTGCTCGGCCATGATCATGAACGCTCGGAAAAGGATGCGAACCTCATGTTCGGCGAGGAAAAAAAACTGCTCTCAAAACTCAAGACCCAGAGGAGAACCATCATGCCACATCTAGCTGTAAACGTCGACCACGTCGCCACCATCCGCCAGGCCAGGGGGATAGACGAGCCCGATCCGGTGGCCGCTGCAGCCGTCTGTGAACTGGCGGGAGCCCAGGGTATTGTCGTTCATCTGCGCGAGGACAGAAGACACATCCAGGATCGCGATGTGAGAATACTGCGGGACACGGTCAAGACCAAACTCAACCTGGAGATGGGCGCCGCCAAGGAAATCATCACCTTTGCCCTGGAGTTAAAGCCCGATCTGGTCACCCTGGTTCCTGAGAAGCGACAGGAACTCACCACTGAAGGGGGCCTCGATGTGGTCTCCCAGAAGAAGAAGCTCGCCAAAACCATCGACAAGATGACGAAAGCCTCTATTCCGGTGTCGCTGTTCATCGATCCCGATTCTTCCCAGATCAAGGCCGCCAAGCAGATCGGCGCAACCTTTGTCGAGCTCCACACAGGAAGATATGCCGAGGCCACGAACGAGGCGCTGCAGTCCGAGGAATACGAGATGATCAGAACCAGCGCCGAAGAGGCCCATCTGCTCGGTCTCCGGGTCAACGCCGGGCATGGCCTGAACTACGTCAATACGGCCGCAATTGCCGCTCTGGATCCCATCGAGGAGCTCTCCATCGGCCATGCGATTATCGCCCGCTCGGTCTTCAGCGGTCTCGACCTTGCCGTTCGGGATATGTGCGCCATTGTTGAAAATGGTTCGTATTATTAAACCCGAAGAGCGCCGCTCAATTGACAATTTAAACCATGCTGTGGTAAAGCTTTCTGCGTGTGTGCGCGCCCGCACCACGACCTGAAAATATGAGCAGCGCGTCGGGAGCGTGATGGAACTGGTAGACATCCGAGACTT
>JARFQM010000059.1 GCA_029287755.1 Desulfofustis sp.
GCTCACACAATGGCGTGTCCTCTGGTTGCATGATGATCCGCATAAACTCCATCTTGTGGATGATGATGAGATATTTGCTGAATTGCTGCGGCGATCCGGGGATACACCTGACAGGTAACGACCCCCAGGCTTAATTGAAACGATAACGAACCGTACCTTATTTTCGGGACGTGCCCTCGTGATTTCTCTCACGCCAATTCGACAAGCTGACAAATTGCATGTACAAAGTAGTGTGCGATTGACCAGTTGCCTAATGGAAAGGTATCTGGTTTATCTGAAGCCGCCCCTACCTGGTTGCATGCGTGCTGCGGTGTCGCATAATCTTCTGGCGAGGGCAGTTTTTCAGTTTGGCAAAAAGCAGGCGCGCTGCAACAGTAAGGCGATGTAACCAAATTCTAATCAATTACAAGTAATTACCTTAATAGAAGAGACTAGCTATCATGAGTACTTATGAGTGAGGAAGGATTATGAGAAGCTACTTACTGGGCAGGCACGGGCTACGCATACAGTTCCGAGCGACAGATTCGGAACGATAAAATAGAGTGGGAACCGATTAATGGAAACAGCAATTTCAAGTGAATCTTTTGGCGTCACCAATTGGCTAAATGACTGGTTTACCTATGCCACTGATGCCACGCAGCGGATAGTCCTATTTGCCGATATCATGCGGAAACGGGGCAATCTTTACCTGGAGCATGCCCACGCAGGTCAACCGCCCGTTCTGGTATTCGATTTTGAAATGGTGCTCGATGGCCGCTACCTGGAACGTCCGGTCAACTATGCCATCGTCAAAATTATCGACCCGGACGAGAGGGCGGGTGATAACAAAAAGAACAATTCTGGAAAATCCGACCCCGAACTCAGACCCATAGTGGTTATTGATCCACGGGCCGGCCATGGACCAGGAATCGGAGGCTCAAAGCTGGATTCGCAAATTGGCGTCGCCTTGAAGGCCGGCCATCCGGTTTATTTCGTCACCTTTTACACCGATCCCGAGCCAGGCCAGACCATAGCCGATGTGCAGAGGGCTGAAGTCAAGTTCCTCGAAGAGGTGCGCAGGCGTCACCCCCACGCCGACCTGCCGGCAGTTATTGGAAATTGTCAGGCGGGCTGGGCTACCGCCCTGATTGGTGCGGACCGGCCGGATGTAACCGGGCCGATGGTGTTTAACGGCTCACCTCTATCCTACTGGGGCGGCGTCGAAGGAGCAAATCCGATGCGCTACAAAGGTGGGCTCAGCGGTGGTGTGTGGTTGACCTCTTTGTGGAGTGATCTCGGCAACGGTACATTCGACGGCGCCAATTTGGTGTATGGATTCGAAGAACTGAACCCGGCGCACACTATGTGGACCAAACAATATCATGTGTACGCCAATGTCGATACCGAAGAGGAGCGCTATCTGAATTTCGAGAAATGGTGGGGCGGGTTCTTCAAGATGAACAGGGAGGAAATCCACTTCATCGTCGATTCGTTGTTTGTCGGCAATGAGCTCGAACAGGGCAGGTTGAGGCTTGATGAGGACACTTGGGTAAACCTCAAGGATTTTAAAGATCCTATTGTTGTCTTCGCCTCCCAGGGTGATAACATCACGCCGCCTCAGCAGGCACTTAACTGGATCTACAAGGTTTACAAGACGGTGGATGAGATCAAGCGCAACGGCCAGGTGATCGTCTACATTGTTCACCCGCGGATCGGACACCTGGGGATCTTTGTGGGTTCTAAAACAGCCAGGAAGGAACATTCTTCCATAATAGGTACCGTGGACATGATTGAGTACCTGGCGCCTGGGCTCTATGAAATGGTGATCACGGACGGCAAAACTGCTGATCAGACGACCGATCGCACGGTGGAGTTCGTGCCCCGACAGATGGAAGACATTCTGGCTCTTGACGATGGGCTGGAGGACGACTGTGCCTTTACTGCGGTTGCGGCAATTTCGAAGTTCAACGACAAGGTGTATATGAGTTTCATCAGCCCGGTGGTTCGGTCGATGATGCTGGATACAACCGCAGAAGTGATACGTCAGTTGCATCCTCTGCGCACCCAGCGCTATGTTTTTGCCGATTTAAACCCGATGATGTGGCCGGTCAAGTACTGGGCAGACTGGATCAAGAAAAATCGCCTGCCGGTTAAAGGTGAAAATGTTTTTTCGGAGTGGGAAAAGAAGTGGTCCGAGGCAATCGCAATTTCCCTGGATTATTTCCGGGACTCTCGGGATCTCTATCTGGAATCTACCTTCAAGCTACTCTACGAGAATCCCTGGATGAAAACGCTGTTTCCAGAGCAGGAGAGGGTAGCTGGCACGCGGCCAGAAGAGGCCGATGGTATCGAGAAACAGATCAGAAATGAATTGTGGCAGAAGACTTCCGAGCAGGGAGGGGTCGAAGCGGCGGTGGTCAGAATTATTCTCGCAGTCTCGGCGGCTGATGCTGCCATCAATCCGCGTGAATACATGGCTGCCCATGATGCGATCGTTTCCTGCGACCGGCTCGGCAAGCTCAGTCGCACCAGGATAAAGCATCTGGTCAAGCAGCAGGCGGCGATCATCGACCACGATAAACAGGGGGCTCTGAAAGCACTGCCCAAATTGCTGACGAGAAAAGCCAGTCGGCAGAAAGCTTTCGAAATTGCCTATTCCGTCGCTCAGGCCGACCTCAAGATTGACAGGCAGGAGCAGGACATGCTCGACCAGATCAAAGCAATTCTAAAACTTTAGTGAGTGGCTGTTCAGCGTTGGGTATTACTTCGGTAGTGCCATCATCCGTGCGAGCCCAACCTGAGTCCTCCGTGGATGTAAAAGGTTTCTCCGGCCAGCGCTTCGTTGCGGTAGATATCGCAAGCCAATGAAGCAACTTCCTCAGGCTCGATCAGCCGACCAATCGGCACTTCATTGACAATTCGCTCCAGGGCTTTTTGATTCATGTTTCTGACCATCTCGGTTCCCCCATAGCC
>JARFQM010000158.1 GCA_029287755.1 Desulfofustis sp.
AAGTGGAGGTGGTGCAGGGATATCTTTTCAGCCCGGCCATTCACGCCGAGAAATTCAGGGAATACATCCAGATGGATCGCCCGCGCAGGGCTGCAGGGTGAAAATTCCCTGCGGGGGTTGCTCCGGGGGAAAATCAGACTATCTGGTACAGGGAAAAGATTGATCAGGATCGCTTGGTGAACCGGTCGGAGACCACCATCCCGCCTATGGGCGGCTCCTGCACGGTGCGCTTGGCATCGGGGTCCTCGGTAAATTCCTCAATCAGAGAGACCGACTGAAAGGGCAGCATCAGCTGCCGGACATCTCCAAAACTCTTTCTTATCTCATCGTCCGCCGGGTTGATCAGGACACCATTATCAGCCGGCAGAACCAGGTCCTTGATGGAGACGAAATAGGGATGGGTCATGTCCAGGCTGAGGGCCTTGAGTTCGTATTCCTTCTCCTTCCAGGTAAAGTGGACGCGGAAAATGTTCATTGTCGATCTCTGCCGGTAGGCTATAGTGTGGGCATCAGTGGATGAAAATAATGGTTCGTGTATCTGAGCAAACTATTCCCTACCCCGTATACCTTGTCAACAAATGGTTGAGTCGAGACCGGCCGCTCGGCAGCTGGTGGGGAGTGGAGCAGAAAATAATTTGCCAGTGATACACTCGTTGAGCCTTTTGCAAAACTAAGATTTTCGTTCAAAATCAAACCATGCGAGAAATTTTACCACAGGCATATGATTGATATTCCGAGGATAAAATTTCGAGCATAACGCAGAGTTTGGGCGAAAAGATCGTCTTGCAAATGGCTCTCGTTAAGATCGCGTTTCTAATCGGGAGGACTGTATGGCTGTTGTCCAGGATGTGTTCGGCACCTGCAAAGAGAGGACAATTCACCGCTACACCATGTCCAATGAGGTCGGGGTAACTGCCACCGTCACCAATTACGGCGCCATCATCACTTCCCTGAAGGTGCCGGATCGCCACGGCCGGGAGACGGACGTGATGCTCGGCTATGACAGGCTGGAAGACTATATACAAGATTCCATCTATATCGGCAGTGTGGTCGGGCGTTATGCGAACCGGATAAAAGGCGGACTGTTAAAGATCGGAAAATCGGCTTATCAACTGAGCTGCAACAGGCCGGGAATCCATCTGCACGGCGGCCATGCAGGCTTCAACAAGAAGATATGGGAAGCGGAAATAATTGATGACGACCGCGGGCCCGGGCTGCGGCTTTTCCTGACCAGCCCCGACGGCGATGAAGGCTATCCAGGCACTCTGCGGGTCCGGGTCAGCTATATCCTGACGGCGAACAGCGAGCTGATCATCGATTATGCAGCCGAGACGGACAAGCCGACCGTGGTGAACCTGACCCAGCACAGCTATTTCAACCTGGCGGGCAAAGGAGATATCACCGGTCACGTCCTGCAGATCAACGCCTCTGAATATACTCCGGTCGGCCCCGACCTGATTCCCACAGGCGAACTCGCGGCGGTCGACGGCAGCCCGTTTGATTTCAGAGCGCCCAGGCGCATTGACCTGGCCATGTCTGAGGAGGGTACCCGAAAGAAGGAAGGTGAGGGTTTTGATCACAACTACGTCCTTGACACCCGCGGCGCCGCCGGGAAAATCGCCGCCTCGGTCTACCACGAGGAATCGGGCAGGGTCATGGATGTCTACACGACCAAGCCGGGACTGCAGTTGTATACCGGCAACTATCTTGACGGCCGCTGGAAAGGCCGCGACGGCGTGGGATTTTTCAAGCATGCGGCGCTCTGCCTGGAGACCCAGTATTATCCTGACAGCCCGAACCAGCCGTTGTTTCCTTCACCTGTGCTTGTCCCGGGTGAGCTCTACCACCATACGACAATCTACCGCTTTGGTCTTCAGGGGTGAGGGTGATCAACTCCGCGACAGCCGTTGTGGCCGGGACGTGGACGATCTGATGGAGACACTTGCCTGTTCGTTGAGAATGAATATCGTCTGGAGGCAATGAAAATTAACTTCACATCACGACTACCGACCACGATTGTGCTGCTCGTCCTGTCGGCGCTGCCGCTGCTGCTGAATTTTTCCGGCTGCGTTGCCGTCCCTGACCAGGTGCTGGTGGCCAGCGGCAGCCAGAACAGGGAACTGGACCGGCAGGCGGCATCGTGCGGCTCAGCGCTGGAACTCGCAGACCCGGGGCAGGAAACGGGGGGGATCGATCCCGCCTCGTTCACCGTGCTGAGCTGGAATTCCCACCGCGGTGGTCACAAGGACTGGAACAGCGACCTCGTTTCCCTGGGCAGCGGAGCGGATATCATCCTCCTCCAGGAAGCAGCACTCGACCCGGTCCGGGACACCCAGCTCGACCTGAGGGCGAATCAGTGGCTCATGGCAACCGCCTTTCAGCTCGATGACCGGGAAATAGGCGTCATGTCCGCCGCCCGCGTGGCTCCCCAGGCGTATTGCGTGACCCGGGAGCCGGAGCCGCTTTTCAAGATCCCCAAAATCGGCTTGGCTGCGTCGTATCCACTGGCAGGGCTGGACACGTCTCTGCTGGTGGTAAATATCCATATTGTCAACTACACCATTAATGTTGCCGCCGTTCAGCGCCAGATTGGCGCCCTTGAACAGATCGTCAGGAACCATGAAGGCCCGGTCATCGTGGCTGGTGATTTCAACACCTGGAACGATGAACGGGAGTCGCTGGTACGGCAGAAGATGACCGAGCTGGGGATGATTCCCGTATCCTTTGATCCCGATCACCGGGTAAGCTTCTTCACCCACAAGGTGGACGGCGTCTACTACCGGGGACTCGAGGTGACGAAATCCCTGGCCCATCAGGTCGAGAGCTCCGACCATAATCCCCTGGAAGTGCATTTCAGGCTGGACCGGGGATCAGCCGGGTGATGATGCGATGGGTCGCCGTGCTCCTGCTGTCGGGCCTGGGCGTCCAGCCCGCCCTGGGAGAGGACCGGGACTGGCAGGAGGAGGTAGCTCATCTTCTTAGCTTCATTGAAGAATCTGACTGCAGCTTTATCCGCAACGGCAAGGAGTACGACTCCGTCGAGGCCCGTGCCCATATCAGCAAGAAATATGAGTACGTGAAGAAACGAATCAGTTCGGCAGAGCAGTTCATCACCTACGCGGCGAGCAAGAGTTCCATATCGGGGACACCCTATCAGGTAAGCTGCGGTGAGGCCACCATGCCAAGCAGCCAATGGCTTGAAGAGGCGCTGCAGCACTATCGGGCAGCGCACTAAATACCCGGTGGCCGCTCTGCCAGGAATAAAAAGTGTTGACATCTTTCGGTCAGAACAATAAATCGTGGTGAAAATCAAAGATTCTGACTTAAGCACCGCAGTACTGGAGATCATTGCAGATTTTACTTGATCGTCAGCTTGTTATCGGCCATTCGGCCAACTTTCTTTTCAGAGGCCTTCTTGTCTCATTGCTCTTTCTTCTCTGCTTCTCTGCTCTCTTCATCAAGAGTGGCTGCGCTAATGAAGCTCCGCCGTTAAAAACTCCGCCGGCAGCACTGCCCCCGCCGGTAATAAGCGGTGAGGCCAGGCCGGTCGAGGAAATACGAGAGGAACGCTTTACCGGCATACCGATTCTGAGCGAAGAGCAGGGCCAGACCCTCGACAAGAGATCTACTCAGGGAGATGAGATCCCCTATCTAAGCCCCGAGAGCCAAGCGCAGCTGGATGATCTGCAGAAGAAGGGGAGTGCGCTGGTGCTTAGCGCTGCCGAGTGGATCGATTCATTTTTTGACGATCCCAGGTACCTGGCAGAGGAAAACCGCACCCGGGCCAAAGTGAAAATAGGACTCGGGTATTCCGAACTGTACGATGTGGAAACCTACGGTGCGATAGATCTGCGGGTCAACCTGCCCAGGCTGGAAAAACGGGCCAATGTGTTTCTACGGCTTAATGACGACAGCGATTTCGATGCCGATTCCAGCCCCATCCCCAACACCGAGGGCGGCAGTAAAAACGATCGGGAGCAGTTAACGGCCGGCGTGCAATACTTCCTGGCCATGGGTGAACAATACAATTTGTCCACCGAGGTCGGGGCATCTCTTAATTACCTGTTTGCCGGGCTGCGCTACCGTCACCTGCATTCCCTGTCTGATGACGGCTGGTCGGGAAGGTTCACCAATCGACTGCGCTACTATACCGATGACGGATGGGAGAACAAAGCCTCCTACGACATAGAGAAATTCTTCGGCCAGCGGTTCATGTCACGCTCAATATTGACCGCGATATTGTCGGAATCGAGAGAGGGAATGCCTTTTTCGGCGGTGACCAGGCTCTACCAGGTGTTCAATATCGATTCGGCGATCGCCTACGACGTCGGGGGCTACTTCGACACCGAACCGGATCTCGAGCTCACCGATTTCCAGATCAAACTGCGCTACCGGCAGCGCTTCTTCAGGGACTGGCTGGTACTCGAGGTGGCACCGCTGGTCACCTTCCCGAAAGAGTACGACCATCAGTTCAATCCGGGGATCCTGACCAGGTTTGAGATCGATCTCGGCTACCTTCAGGACCAGGAAGCGTACGAATCAATTTTCAAATTCTAATGGCAATCGAATTACCCCGTCGGCAGGGTCAGGACCGGTGCCAGTCCCTCGCCTCCGCCTTCAGCGAGGCTGAGGAGGAAGAGCAGAAAGGAAAACATGCGCTTGGACCGGAAGTCGGTGTCCTCGATATAGAACCAGTAGTCTCGGTACTTAACAGCCAGAAAGGGGTCCTTGGGCTTGTCGCGGGAACTTTCGACGAACACCTTCGAGCGCACCTCTTCATAGCTTGAAGCCTTGTTTATGGCCCCCGGGCTGGCTCGATTTTCCTGCACGTGCTGCTCTGGAATATGCACAAATTGCGACAGTTCGGCGATGATATCGAACATCGATCTGGTCAGCATGGCTATTTCACGATCATCCGAGGCGGTGGAGCCATAGACCAGACGATACTCGTTGGCATTCGGGTCGAGACCGAGAAGTTGGGCAATTCTCAGGCTGTTCTGTTTAATGTCGGCGCTCAGGTTCTGGCGGAAAAAGATGATCGTCTTTTCTCCCTCGCGCTCGACCAGGCGGCTTCCCAGTCCTCCGGTTCTTTGCAATTCGGTCAGAATTTCAAGAAGCTCCTCAAATCCTTCATCGGCTTCATGCGTACTCAGCCTTTTTTCACTGCTGTTGTAGAGATCGTTAATGGCGGTGAGACAGACGCGCAAAAGGAAGTCGGCGTTCCAGCCGGACTGGATCAGCAGAAACAGGGCGTGGGGCGGGATCGGCGTGAGCAGGCTTTTATAAAATTTCTCGCCCATCAGCGGGCTGTAGGTGATGGTGGGCCGGTCTGAATATTTACCTTTGCCGCCCAACTCAAAACCGTCGCCGATCAGGTCCCCAGAACGTAGACCTGCAATCGCTTGGAGTTCACTTTCGAGGATATACTGGTTGACCACCGAGCCTACCTCAAGAAACATCGGCGTATCGCCGTAGCGAATCTTGATGATGTTGAGCAGCATCATCTCTTTCCACGACTCAGCTATGGCAGTTGAATACTCGAAGCGGTCTCGTTCGATCGTCGCGGGGCCAATGCTTGCACAGCCGCTGACAATTAATGCTGCAATAAGGGTGCTGAGGGTGATTAGCTTGTTAAGAATCATGTATCCCGACCATGATATTTTTATCACCTGCAGATGGCCAATTAATGGATGATTTAACGGCCTAAGTAACGTATTAACTGGGGCGGGGGAAGCCTGTCAAGTAATTACACTCTCTAAGGGCTGCAGCTTTACCAGTATTGACAACAACGATGCGCTGGGAGGCACCCCCTATTCCTTCAATCCCAAATGACACCGTAACCACATTTTTCCTAACCGCAGGGACAGGCGTCTCGCACCCGCCCCTCTGTACAGACTCTCTGGCAGCTGAGTAGCTTGTGGAGAGACCGGCCATCTTGAAGCTTACTCTCTCTCCGCGAGGGTGAGTGCCTCAAGGGACCGTTATTATATTGAAACCTGAGTCTATCGCAAAAAATTTCCTATCTTACCTTCAGAGTACGATCAGCGTGCATGTTTAGGTTGCCGGACAGTGCTTCACGCTTATCTTTAAACCTGATGCATGAAGACTCATACACGAGGAATTTCCTATGAAACTGGTTCTGAAGATTATTGGCTATACCTTCGCCGGGGTTGTCGCCCTGGTCGTTCTGGCCTTCGTCGCTTTGCAGTTGATCAGCGACGAGCAATACAAGAAATGGCTTACCGGGGCGGCAGAGTCGGCCACCGGCCGGGCCCTGGCGATCGATGGCGAATTTGATGTGCAGATAGGTCCTACTCTCGGCCTGGCTGCCCATGAGGTCCGTTTTGCCAATGCCGAATGGGGTACGAGAAAAGAGATGGTAACCGCAGACCGCCTGCTGGTGCAGCTGCAACTCCTCCCCCTGTTCAAGGGAACGCTTGACCTCACGGTGGAGCTCGATACCCCGGATATACTGATGGAGACCAATGCCCAAGGAGACGGTAACTGGGTGCTTGCCATTGGTGATGAAAAGCCGGCAGCGGAGGAAGCGGTGCAGGAGGGCGAAGAGCAGGGCGAGAAAGGCTCTTTCAAGCTGCCGGTGAAACCTTTTATTCGTAATTTTCAAATCAGCGACCTTGTCTTTGTCTTCGCTGACGGGACAAAGGAAAAGCGCTTGGAAGCGACGATTGAGACACTGAGGCTTTTCTTTGAAGACAATGATATACCGTTTAATCTTGTGGCAACCTATCAAGGTGCACCGCTTGAACTGACGGGCTCGCTGGGCAATATTGAACAGTGGTACGCCAATGAGACGACCCCGGTTGCCCTGCAGGGAACGTTGAATGAGGCCGCTCTTGGACTGGAAGGCAGCGCCGGGCCCATGCTGCCCGAGCCCAATGCCCAGATTGACGTTGCCCTCAACGCTGCCGACATCTCGACCTTTGCACCTTTCGCCGGGGTGGAGCTGCCCGCCCTGCAGGGTCTCGATCTCTCCCTGCGCTTTCGGGCCGCAGAGGGGCAGTTGGCTGCCGACAATATCAAACTTAATCTAAATGATCCGCGGCTGCTGCTGGCGATTCAAGGTGCGGTGGCCAACCTGACCGAGTTGTCGGGAATCGACGTGCAGGCCGAGATCTCCTCCGAGCAAGCCACCGAGCTGCTCAAAGGAGTGGATCTGCCGGGCCACTATTCCCTTCCCCAGACTGTGCAATTGAAAGGGGCGGTAAGCGGCAGTATGGAACAACTCGCAGTAAGCGATCTGCGGCTCCTGGTCAAGGATTCAGGACTTGATATCAGTTTGACCGGCGCGATGGAGAACGTGCTCGATTACCAGGGCGGCAGCGCCGATCTAAACGTGAACCTGGAATCAACCTCGATAATCGGCGCCTATATCGGCCAGGACATTCCGTCTTTCGGCCCTGTTAAAGGGCTGGCGAAGCTTTCTTCGAGCGGCAAGGCGCTGCAGCTCGAGTCTCTGCAGCTCGATCTTCAGGACCCCGCACTGAGCGCACGCATTGATGGGTCGGCTGAGAAGATCGGCAGATCTGGTGAGGAGAAATTTGCAGTAAGCGGAATCGATATGAAGGCTGAAGCGGCGACGGACCAGCTGGCCGAGATCCTCACCAGGGCTGGTGTTGAGGTGCCCGTTGAGGTGCCCTCATCCGTTGCCGTCAAGGTGGCTTCTTCGGGCAGCCTCGACCAACTGGAGATAACCGATCTGCTGGCCACGGCAGAGGATTCGGGGGTGGAGCTGAAGTTGACCGGTACGGTCGCCAATATCGTCGATCAGACAGGAGTTGCCGCCCAGCTGAGCGGCAGGGTGGACAATACGGAGACCCTGACCAGGTTCTCCGGGGTGGAGGTGCCGGCCCTTGGTTCGCTGCACCTCAAGTCGAATTTTTCATCGGCTGAGGATACTTACCGGTTGGATGATCTCGAACTGGCGCTGGACGGCAATCTGATCCAGGCCAAAGCGACAGCTGCGATCGCCGACCTGATGGCCCTGACCAAAGCGGCGGAAGGAGCGGAAGCTTATGCCCGGGCCGGAATCGATGTCTCAGTCGATATGGAGACGGGGGCACTTGCTGAAATCGGCACGCTGGCCGGAGTGGCAACGATCCCTGATTTGGGGACCTTGAACATCCAGGGCAGGCTTGTTTCGTCGGACCAATCTCTGGCCCTGGAACATCTCGACCTGGCCCTTTCAGGAGACGAGGTCGAGGCCAAGGTGAAAGCCGCGGTGGCGGATGTGATGGTCCTTGCAGGAGTTGCCCAGGATCGGAAAAATTTCGGCAAAGCAGGTATAGACCTCACGCTTGAGGCCAACACCTCTTCCATTGCGAATCTTCTCGGCAAGGTGAGCCCCGGAATCGATCTTCCCGAGCTCGGTTCACTGGAGCTTGACGCGCACCTTGGGTCGACTGAGGCATCACTCACGCTGGATACGCTCAAGGCATCTTTAACCCAGGACGGCATAGAAACCAGGGCAGATGTAGTGATCGCCGATCTCCTCAAGATCTCAGGCATCAAGGCGGTGATCGACGGCAACGTGGACTCGCTGTCTACTTTGTCCGAGCTGGCGAAAAAAGAGTTGCCGGAGACCGGTCCCTGGGTTGCCCAGATCAAGGCCGATACAGAAAGTCCGGAAAGCCCGGTAAACGTGAATGCCCAGCTTGATGGTGAAGGAACCAGGACGGTGATCGAGGCACTGTTCCCCGATCTTATGGCACCCCAGACATTTGAGACGCAGCTCACGATAGATGTGGAGTCGCTGACCAGGCTCGGAGCTCTGTTCGCGGCTAAAATACCTGTAGACAAATCGCTAAAGATAACCGGCAAAGCCTCAGGGAAACCCGGTGATTATCGGCTTGAGGAGTTTGCGGTTCGAGAAGAAGAAGGCGAGATCCTGGCCAATCTTGCCTACTTGAGCCCGCCGGCGGGAAGTGTCGAGCGCAAAAATATCAGTGGTGAACTGACGCTGACAGATTTCGATTTCACGGATTTTCTGGCAGCCAAGGAAGAGACTGCTGAATCAGAAGCTGAGCAGGTTTCCGGTGCCGAGGAGGAGGCCGTTGAGACCGAGATACAGGATGTCGAGACAGAGATAGAGGCCGCCGAGACCGAGATGGTTGCCGAGCAGGCGCCAGAAAAGCAGCAGGCAGAGGAAACCCCGGCCACCGGAAAGAGGATATTTTCTGCTGAACCATTGGCTGTCGGGGCGCTGCGCGATTACGATGTTGACCTGAAAATCAATGCCACCAATGTGCGGATCCCCAATGGTATCGATATGAGCGGTACCATTGCTGTCAGCCTCGATGACGGCCTTCTGCGGGTGGATCCGTTTGATCTCAGTCAGACCAACGGCGGTTCCGGCAAAGGCTATATTGAGCTTGATGGTCGAAACGATGATGCCGTGCTGGACGTGACTCTGGACTTCAATGATTTTGTCTCCCCCCGATTTGGCGGGCTTTTCAATATCGATGTCGACCTTGACGGCAAGGGGAAGTCAGTAGCGGATATCATGGGCAGCCTGAACGGCCATTTTGCCGCCGATTTGAAGGATGTGGAGTTGGAAAAATCGTTCATGAGCCAGTTCGGGGCCGGGTTGCTGTCCAATCTGAACCCCCTGGACAGCGACAAGACGACACTGGAATGCGCCGTAATCCGCTTGGATATCGAGGACGGAATTGCCGACTTCCATAGGAAGATTGCGGCCCAGACCAGCGAAGTAACCTGGATGGGGGGAGGGGAGATCAACCTGAAGACCGAGGAGCTGGACGTGGGGATCGCCCCCAAAGCCAGGGGACCGATAAGCGGGCTCACCAACATAGGTCTGGCCTCGCTGGTCCACGTTGGCGGCACCCTCGCCGAACCGAAGATAGGCATCGATGTGGCCGATGTCGCCAAAAAATATGTGGGCTACACCGCCTTCGTTGCCACCGGCGGACTTTCGTTTCTGGCCCAGAAACTGGTGGATACGGCCCAGGCCAATATGGATCAGTGCAAGAGGATACTGGGCGACCTGGAAGAAACCGTGGACGAAGAGGTAAAGACCGAGACGGAAAAGTAGATTTTACACTCAGACTGGCCGCACCGCCCCGCGATGACGATGTCGCTCTGCCAAACTCTCGGGGCTTCGAGCCGGACGCCATTCGGGCTCATGGCTGCTTATCGGTGGGATGATTAGCGCTGAAAATCGTTTAAATCAAAGTGACAATGTAGTACTCTTGACCTTTTACATAGAGGGTTAAAGGAAACGATAAAGATTTTCAGCGGAGGGATCAGTTTTGGTCAAATTTACACAAATCATCAGGGCTTTCATAAACGGAATTGCACGAAGCAAGCTGTCGCTGGTCGGGGCAACCATGACTACGGCATCTTTCCCGATTCTGCTGGGGGGAATTCTGCTCGAATTGTTCGGCTTCATCCACAATCAGTATTTCGGCTTCGTGCTTTACATGTTTGTTGCCCCGGCCTTCATCATCGGGCTCGTGCTGATTTTTCTGGGACTCTTTTTCTTCAAGGGCAAAGAAGATGTCGGCCTGTTTACCCATGAATATCTCAGCGACAAGCTGTCGGTACCGGAAAACTTCATCAAGCTCAGGAAGATCATATTCCTGGCCACCAGTCTGACCTTCGTCAATGTGTTCGTGATCATTCTGCTGGCCTATACCGGCTACCACTACACCGAGTCAAACGAGTTCTGCGGCCAGCTCTGCCACTCGGTCATGGAGCCTGAGTATGCCACCTATATGAAATCCCCCCACAGCAGGGTCAAGTGTGTCGAATGCCATATTGGCTCGGGCGCCCAGTGGTTCGTCAAATCGAAGTTGTCGGGAACCAGGCAGCTGGTTGCGGTGGTGGCGAAATCGTATGCCACACCGATCGAAACCCCCGTGCACGGCCTGCGCCCGGCCCGCGATACCTGCGAGGAGTGCCACCGGCCCGAATTGTTTCATGGAGACAAGCTCTACATCAAGGATAAGTTTCTCTCCGACGAGAACAATACCCATGTGCAGACGGTCATGCTGCTCAAGGTGGGGTCCGGCGGTTACCAGGGATCGGAGGCCCACGGCATCCACTGGCATGTCGCCGAGGAAAACAGGATCACCTACACGCACAGCGACTGGGAACGCGAGGAGATAAGCCAGGTGACGCTCATCAAGCCGGACGGCACCACGGTGGTCTTCGACAAGCACGGCGGCAATGTACCGCCTGAACAGCAGACCTATACCAGGGAAATGGACTGCATAGACTGCCACAATCGGCCTACCCATGTCTATAAAACGCCGGAAGACGCGATCGACGAGAAGCTCCTGCTGGGAGCCATCCCCACCGAACTGCCCTATATCCGGAAAATCGGCTACGAGCTGATCACCAGGGATTACCAAAGCCACGAGGAGGCGAAAAACAAGATTGCCACCGAACTGCGCGCCTGGTATCGGCTCAAATACCCCAATGTGGTCAACAACAATATGCCGATGCTGGAGAAAGCGGTTTCAGGCGTGCAGGCGGCATACCTGGAAAATGTCTGGCCCTCCATGAAGATCGGCTGGAACACCTACCGAAGTCTGCGGGGCCACCAGGGCAATTCGGGCTGCTTCCGCTGCCATGACGACGAGCATGAAACCAGCGCGGGCGAGACCATCTCGATGGACTGCGAGGCCTGCCACATCATTCTGGCCGAAGACGAAGCCAATCCTCAGATCCTGGAGACTATCCAGGGAATTTAACCGGTACTACCCAGCAAAAGAAAAAGGCCGACCGGATTATCCGGCCGGCCTTTTTGCATTGGCCTAAAAATTCTTGAGGTTCCGGATCAGTCTTCCCAGTTGATCCAGGATTCGTCGTGCAGCTTCACGTCCGGGTACCCCAGATAACGCAGCATGAACATCGCAGCGGCTGCCCAGTTGCCGGTATTGCAGGAGACGACGATGGTTTGATTGGGTCTGATGTTTCTTTCGCGCAGCACCCAGAGAAGCTCCTCGGCGCTCTTCAGATAGGAGTCGTCCATGAACAGGCCGGGCAGAGGGAACTTCACCGAGCCGGGGATGCTGCCCGGGCGGTCGGCGAGGCCATGGCCCATCAGGCCGGTGGACTGCTGCATGACCCTGACATCGACGATTTTCATATTGGGATTGTCGAGATTTTCCTTCAGGTACTCGCTATCCACGATAAGGTTTTTCCTGGATTTGATGGCAAAGGTCTTTTCTTCCCAGTCGGGTTCTTCGTCGGAGATCTCATAATCGGCCAGCTCCCAGGCCATAATCCCGCCGTCGAGAATGGCAATGTTTTCAGCTCCGGCATAATCGAGGATGCCCAGCAGGAAGCCGGCATCCATGCCCCGCTTGGCGTAGACAACGATATGATCGTCAATGGCGATCCCATATTCCCCGAGTGTCTCGGCCAGGGTCTCGTCCTCTTCGATGGTCAGGGCGGCATCGGCATAGGGGTCGGTCCTCAAGCCCTCGGTTGCATTCGGATCCAGACTGATGGCGCCGGGAATGTGACCATGCTCGTAGTCGCTCTCGCTTCTGGCATCGAGGATGACAAGATTGTCGTCATCGAGGTGCTCATTGAGCCATTCGACGGTCACAACCCGTGCCGCATTGACCCTCGAGCTGTCGATATTGAGCGGCATGACCCGGGCCCGCTTGGGTGGGATCTGGTCGTCGGCCACGGTGACCCCGATGTTTGCCTTTATCTCGTAGTCGAGCAGGTCGCTCTCATCGAGGAATAAATCGCGCTGGCCATGGCAATTGTTGCAGTTCGCATTCTGCCAGGTACGGCGCTGAATATTGTGAGGTGAGGCCCGTTTCCAGGTAGAGGCGACATCAAAACGGGGGAAGCCGTCCTCGATATAGTAATCGAACAGCTTGTGATCGACCGGCACATGCCTGAGGATGACATATTTGTAGTTGTTGCTGGGAATGCGGTCGGGGTTGAAGCCGATTTTCATGCCCTCGAATTCATGATTGTTGATGAAATAGGCGATGCCCTCCTCATCGGTACCGGTGTGACAGCTGTAACAGTTGACATAGGTCTGTGAATGGCAGACCTGGCACTGAACCTTGTTGTTGTGAATACGGTGGTCACGCACCGATCCATATTGCAGGTCCTGGTGGCAGTCCTTGCAGTTGGCCGCCTCTTCGAGGTGATAACGGTTCTCCAGGCCTTCCGGGGCGGCGGCATGCATCTCCTCGGCAGAGTGACAGTCTTCACAGCTCATGTTGTATTCCCGGAGATGGACGTCACCCTGGCCGCGGGCACCGAAGAACTCATTGCCCACCCGGCTGCCGTGACAGGCAGTACACTGGTTAACCGGATCCGGCTTGGCGCTGAAGATATGGCCGTTGACGAATCCTTTGCCGGAATATTTCGGTCTGCTGACGTGGCAGCCGCCGCAGCTTGTGTGACAGGCGGCGCAGTGTCGCTCCCTGCCGTGATCGACTTTTTCCCAGGTGTCCTCGCTGGCCCGCTTTTCCAGGTAGCCTGGAAAGGTCGACAGGGTCATGTGCAAAGACTGCGGCACGGTTTCAGCCTCTTCATGACATTCACCGCAGGTCTCCTGGGGATTGTTGATCGATGGTTGGGGGTCGAACCCTTCGTGGGCGCTTTCTTTGTCGTCGGCGGTGTCGTCGCCGCCGTGACAATCCACACAGGCCAGTTCGCCGTGGGTGGAATCGAGGAAATCCTCAGAGACAAGTACTTTTTCCTGCGGCTCCAACGGAGCCACGGCACCGCCTCAGCCGCTGCCGGCCTGCATTGCCGAGGTCTTGGTCTGGGCCTCAGCCAGATTTTCCTCGAGCAGATCTTCGTCGGTGTGGCAGGTGATACAGGTATCACCGTAGACGGTGCCGCCCAGCAGCAGAGAGAAAAGCGCAGCGCAGAGGATCGGTGTTACAGTGCGTCTGAGGGATACATGGTGCGTTTCGTGCTTCATTACAGCTCCTCGCTAGTGTGGTAAATCCATGGTGGTCGTTTAAATAGACGAATGTAGTACCATTGCAATCCTGATTTTTCAAGTGATTTTAGCGGGTAACGACCACCACAGAGTGGTATTTGCAATGGGGTTTAAGGGGTGTCGGCCAGCTTGCAAATTTACCAAAAGCAAGTATAGTCGAACAGCTTTCACGCAGGGCTCTGCTCATTCCGCCCGATCACAGAAGACCTATTATTTCGTTGAAGAGTATGAACAGATTGCAGGCCAATGGGCTGCTGCTGCTCGCCGCACTCATCTGGGGCTCCACCTTTGTGGTCCAGCAGGTGGGAACCGGCGGCCTAAAAACCATGAGCTTTACCGGCATCAGGATGCTGGTCGGCGCCTGCTTCGTGCTGCCTTTTGCCCTGCGTCAATATCGACAGTTCGTCCAGGCAGAGAAGTCCTTCCCTGCTTCCGGCTGGTTCGGTATCTTCTGCACCGGGGTGGTTTTGTTCACGGCCGCAGCCCTCCAGCAGTACGGTATTTTCCATACCACGGTGACCAATGCGGGCTTCCTGACGGCGATCTATGTTCCTCTGGTGCCAGTAATTTCTCTTCTGGTGCTGAAAAGAAATATTCACTGGTCCGCCTGGCCGGCGTCGGTCCTCTGCCTGCTGGGAACCTACATCATGAGCGGCGCCCAGGCATTGGATCTCAAAGTAGGCGACATCTGGGTTATTGCTTCCAGCTTGTTCTGGGCCTGCCATGTCATCCTGGTGGGAACCATGGCAGTGAGGACGAGAGCCCCGCTGGTGGTCGCCTGCGGACAGTTTTTTGTCTGCGGGATGTGCGGCACCGTTCTCGGCATCGCCGTCGAGCAGCCCAGCCTCATCGACCTGCAGTCCGGTCTGTTTGGTATTCTTTATGCGGGTATGCTGTCGACGGGTATTGGTTTTACTCTGCAGGTTGTCGCCCAGCGCTTTACCCATGAGGCAGATGCGGCGATCATTCTGAGCTCGGAAACCGTATTTGCGGCCCTGGCCGGATTCGTGTTTCTGGGAGAGCGCCTCACCGCACTTGAATTAGCCGGCGCCTCGCTGATTTTCATCGGTATCATAGCAGTCCAGCTGCTGCCCATGTTGAGAAACAGAGCCCGGCGGCTGTCCCCTGGGAAAGGCGCTTAAATTGCTTGCTTTTTACCCCTGATTCTTTCTATAAAAGAGGGGCGATTTCTCTGTTCTCCCAACTCACACAAATACGTTATTCCGCCCTATGATCAACCTGCGTCCGCCTCGCCCAAACCAGCAAGCAGCGCGCGACGTTTCTTTTTTTGCCCATACATTACAGATAGCTACAGGCTTCGGTTCCGGTCTTACCAGGAGGCTGCCATGACGGTACATGTTGCTGATCACCCCCTCATCAATCACAAGCTCGGTCTGCTGCGCGAGAAAGACATCCACACCAAGGATTTTCGGGATCTGTCCTCGGAGGTTGCCCGTCTGTTGACCTATGAAGCGACCAAGGACCTGGAGACCCAGACCAAAATCATCGAAGGGTGGGCGGGGGAGGTCGAAGTAGAGGAAATAAAGGGCAAGAAGATTACCATCGTACCGATTCTCAGGGCCGGCCTGGGGATGATGGATGGGGTGCTGGACATGATTCCCACCGCCAAGGTCAGTGTGGTTGGATTCTATCGTAACGAAGAAACCCTGCAGCCGGTGGAATATTATGTGAAAACAACCAGTGAGATGGACAAGCGCATTGCCCTGATCCTCGATCCCATGCTGGCCACCGGGGGGACGCTGATTGCCACCATCGACACGCTCAAGCGGGTGGGCTGCAAGACCATCAAGGGGCTTTTTCTGGTGGCGGCGCCGGAAGGCATAAAAAGGGTGACCGACACCCACCCGGATGTGGAAATCTACGTGGCAGCGGTGGATGAGCGGCTCAACGAAGTCGGCTATATCCTGCCGGGGCTCGGAGATGCGGGCGACAAGATTTTTGGCACCAAGTAGCACATTTTCTGTAGCTGCAAGAGCTGAGATTGGGATGCATGGCGTGAAAATCCGCCCGCAGCCTCTGCCCGGGCGGGCTTGTTATCCGTGACGCGCAATTGCTGGAGCACATAAGTTAAATTTTACCATGGAGGAAGAGAGCAAGATGGCTGTAGATGCCCATGAAACCGACTACCGACTTCGCATAGGTGATAGTTTGCTGGGAGCCCAAATGCTCTTTGTGGCGTTTGGCGCCCTGGTGCTGGTTCCGATTTTAACCGGGCTTGACCCGAACGTGGCGCTGTTCACCGCCGGGGCCGGAACCCTGGTGTTCCAGGCGGTCACCAGAGGCAGGGTGCCCGTATTCCTGGCCTCGTCCTTCGCCTTTATCGCCCCGATTATATACGGGGTTCAGACCTGGGGAATTCCAGCCACCTTGTGCGGCCTTTCTGCGGCCGGCGTCCTCTATATCATTTTGAGCTTTTTGATTCGGATCTTCGGCTCCGAGATCCTGCATCGCATTCTTCCCCCGGTGGTGACCGGGCCGGTGATTATGGTAATCGGACTGGTGCTGGCCCCGGTGGCTGTGCACATGGCCATGGGGAGAACCGGCGATGGAGCTGCCTGGCTGGTGCCTGAACCAACGGCCATGATTGTCGCCGGTATCTCGCTGGCAACAACGGCCCTGGTTGCCCTGCTGGGTAGGGGATGGCTGAGATTGATTCCGATATTATTGGGTATCGCTGCCGGTTACCTGAGCGCGCTCGTGCTTGACCTTACCGGATTAACCGCTACCCTGCAGGCCTCCTTTGACCCGGGACAGCTGCAAAACTGGACTGGGCCTACCCTCGTTTCAATGGCCCCGGTTGCCGAAAGGGCCTGGTTCGCCGTCCCCAATTTCGTGCTCCCCGAGTGGAGCTGGGCGGCGATCTTTTTTATCGTTCCGGTCGCCATTGCTCCTGCAATCGAACATTTTGGCGATGTATTGGCCATCGGCTCGATAACCGGCAAGGATTACCTGGAAGACCCCGGAGTCCAGAACACCATGCTCGGCGACGGACTCGCCACCTCGCTGGCTTCCTTTCTCGGGGGACCTCCGAACACCACCTACTCGGAAGTCAGTGGCGCGGTCGCGCTCACCAGAGCATTTAATCCGGCGATCATGACCTGGGCGGCAATCTGTGCCATACTGTTGTCATTTATCGGGAAGATTGGTGCTTTTCTGGCCACCATTCCGGTGCCCGTGATGGGGGGCATCATGATCCTGCTCTTTGGCATGATCACGGTGGTTGGCATCAACACCCTGGTCAAGTCGGGCAAAGACCTGACCACCCCGCGAAACCTGATCATTGTGGCAGTCATCCTGGTGAGCGGCATCGGCGGCATGAAATTCGGTGTGGGCGGGGTTGGCATCGAGAAAATCGGCCTGGCCGGGATTCTTGGCCTTCTGCTGAACTTGATTCTGCCGCAGGAGAGAGAGGCATAGGTAGGTCATTTCCAAAGGGGTTCTGAGAAGCAAATTCATGTAGGAATTTGGTCGTTTATAGGTTGCCATCCGATCTTTTAGGTTTATGTTTTTGTTTTATTGTTTCGACAATTAGACAGTGTAAGCACCTCTTGAGAAGAGAAGCAGGAATCCCCTCCGGGGGAAGACCATAAATGACGGCGATGGTTCGCCGACCAACCAAAACCCGAAAACAGGAGATAAAGAGATGAAACCAATGAAAAGGAAGTTGCTCGCAGCGGTCTGCGGTGCGTCCCTTCTTGTTGCCGGCGCGGCAGCAGTTCAGGCAAAGACGCTCGTGTTCTGTTCCGAAGGAAGTCCTGAAGGTTTCAACCCGGCGTTCTACACCGCCGGCACAACCTTTGATGCCTCATCCAGGGCCATTTTCAACCGTCTGGTCGAGTTTGAGCGCGGTACCACTAAAATCGGGCCGGCGCTGGCCGAGAAGTGGGAGGTGTCAGATGACGGTCTCGAGTACACCTTTCATCTGAGAAAAGGCGTAAAATTTCATACCACCAATGAATTTACCCCATCGCGTGACTTCAATGCCGACGACGTGGTCTTTTCCTTCAAACGGCAGCTCGACAAGGAGCATCCCTTCCACGGCGTCACCGAAGGTGCAGAGTATGAGTACTTCAACGGCATGTCGATGCCCGATCTGCTCAAGGACGTGGTGAAGGTGGATGATTATACCGTCAAGTTCATCCTCAATCGCCCCGAGGCACCGATGATCGCCAACCTCGGCATGGATTTCGCCTCGATTCACTCCAAGGAATACGCCGACAAGATGATGGCTGCCGGCATGCCCCAGGTAATTGATCAAAAACCGGTGGGGACCGGTCCCTTTCAGCTGGTCGCCTATCAGAAGGATGCGGTTATCCGCTACAAGGCCCATCCCGATTACTGGGACGGCAAAGCGGCAATCGATGACCTGGTCTTTGCCATCACCCCCGATCCTTCGGTCCGCTACCAGAAGCTCAAGGCCGGTGAGTGCCATGTAATGCCGTACCCGAATCCCGCCGACCTGGAAGCCATGGCCAGCGATCCCGATGTCAACCTGCTCCAGCAGGAAGGACTCAATGTCGGCTACCTGGCCTACAACACCCAGGTCGCGCCATTCGACAACCCCAAGGTTCGCAAAGCCCTGAATATGGCGATCAACAAAGAGGCGATCCTCGATGCGGTATTCCAGGGTGCCGGCAAAGTTGCCAAGAACCCGATCCCGCCGACCATCTGGTCCTATAACGACGCGGTTGAAGATGATCCCTACGATCCCGAGGCAGCCAAGGCGATGCTCGAGGCCGAAGGGGTCAGCGGTCTGCAGATGAAAGTCTGGGCGATGCCGGTACAGCGGCCCTACAATCCGAACGCCCGCCGGATGGCCGAATTGATCCAGGCCGACTTTGCCGCCGTCGGCGTTGATGCCGAGATCGTCTCCTACGAGTGGGGTGAATACCTCAAGCGCTCCAAGGACAAGGATCGTGACGGGGCAGTATTGCTGGGCTGGACCGGCGACAACGGCGACCCGGACAACTTTCTGGCGGTACTGCTGGGCTGTGACGGCGTGGGCGGCTCCAACCGGGCTAACTTCTGCTATGAGCCCTTCGAGGACCTGATCCAGAAGGCCAAGGTGGTCTCCGATATTGAAGAGCGTACCAAGCTGTACGAGCAGGCGCAGGTAGTCTTCAAGGAGCAGGCACCGTGGGCGACCATTGCCCACTCGGTGGTCTTCAAGCCGGTGCGCAAAGAAGTGGTTGATTTCAAAATCGATCCCTTCGGCGGCCATATTTTTTATGGCGTTGATCTGCAATAGTCCTTGACCATGTGGAGTAAAAGGCCGGGCTTCAAGGCCCGGCCTTTTTTATGAGCCCGTGCACATGAGTGTGCCGCGTACCCCAAGATGTCTGTTACTATCGAATAAATGCTGACCTTTATTCTCCGAAAGCTGGGTGTCATCATTCCTACCTTTGTAGGGGTGACGCTGATTGCCTTCACCTTTATCAGGCTGCTGCCGGGTGATCCCGTTCTGGTAATGGCCGGCGAACGGGGAATGACGGAGGAACGGCATGCCCGCCTGATGGCGGAGTTTGGGTTCGACAAGCCGATTATCGTCCAATATGGGCATTATCTCAATGACCTCCTGCACGGTAATTTTGGTGTTTCCATAGTAACCAAGCAACCGGTGCTGGAGGAGTTTATGACGCTCTTTCCGGCCACGGTGGAACTGTCGTTGTGCGCAATTCTTTTTGCGGTTGCAGTCGGCCTGCCGGTGGGCATGATTGCCGCGGTCAGGAGGGGAACGCCTTTTGACCACACGGTCATGGCCGGGGCGTTGACCGGCTATTCAATGCCCATTTTCTGGTGGGGGCTCCTGCTCATTATCATGTTTTCCGGAATTCTCGGCTGGACGCCCGTGTCCGGCCGTATTTCGCTGATGTACTTTTTTGAGCCGGTAACGGGATTCATGCTTATCGACAGCCTGTTGTCCGGGCAGGAGGGTGCGTTTAAATCGGCCTTGACCCATCTGATCCTGCCCACCGTCGTGCTCGGTACGATTCCGCTGGCCGTCATCGCCCGGCAGACCCGTTCGGCAATGCTCGAGGTGCTCAGTGAGGATTATATCAGAACCGCCCGAGCCAAAGGTCTGAAGCCGTCGCGGGTGATTGGCCTGCATGCCCTGCGCAATGCGATGATTCCGGTAATCACGGTTATCGGTCTTCAGGTCGGTGTGCTGTTTGCGGGGGCTATTCTGACTGAAACAATCTTTTCCTGGCCG
>JARFQM010000253.1 GCA_029287755.1 Desulfofustis sp.
GAACAGGTCTATTGGCCTTTCATGAAATGATATTAGAAAGTTATGGCCAATCACTAGGCCCAGTTGATCACTGTCGACGCTATTGTCATCCGGATTGTAATGCACAAGCTTCAAGGAAATATATAAGTAATTCTCGAATTCATCATACTTGGGGCGCAACCCGGTGTTGAGAATACTTTTCAGGGTCAGCTGATCTATCTTAAATAGGCCTCCTATTGCCTCTATGGATCCTACATCGTGCAAGCCATACACGCTTATCCAGCGGATGTTCCGCTGTTCTTCATGTGCGGGAATCTCCGGCAAATCCCGCACGTGAATCCGTTCGAGTTCCTGATAGGAATCCGGGCTAAAATCAATTACCCGCATCATGGGGGTATCGACTTTCTTGTGACCAATAAAGACTACTGAATCTGGTATCTTGCCAAGAAGCAGGTTGCGTTCTTTGATTAGTCGTGCCATGGTTTTCTCACCCTTCTGTGCTGACCTCGTATGAGGATCAGAACCGAGACCTGGCAGCATCCTTCAACTTCAGAGACTGCCAGACCACCCCGCTATTCATCAAATTCATCACTCGGTAGACTTTTTGATTTTTCAGGTTTATCAGCAATCATGCATTCAGTCGTCAGAAGCATACTGGCTACCGAAGCTGCATTCTGAAGGGCCGTGCGAGTAACCTTGGTGGGATCAATAATCCCTGCTTTGGCTAAATCCTCATATTCCTCAGTAGCCGCATTGAATCCCTTCGCCCCTTTGAACGATTTTACCCTATTTGCCACCACCGAGCCTTCGTGCCCCGCGTTATTTGCGATCTGTCTGACCGGCTCTTCCAGAGCACGGAGAATGATTTTCTTGCCGAGTTCTTCTTCTGCTTTGAGATCAAGTCCTTTAAGCGCGTCAATGCAGCGCAGGAAGGCAACGCCGCCACCGGGAACGACCCCTTCTTCCACGGCAGCTCTGGTTGCGTTGAGCGCATCCTCGACCCGCGCCTTTTTCTCTTTCATTTCTATTTCTGTGGCAGCTCCCACATTGATGACCCCGACGCCACCGACCAGTTTGGCCAGCCGTTCCTGCAGTTTCTCCTTGTCGTAGTCGGAAGTTGCATCCTCGATCTGGATTCGAATCTGCTTGACTCGGCCGTCAATCTCGTCTTTACCCCCGGCACCATCAATTATGGTCGTATTGTCTTTATCAATTACGATACGCCGGGCAGAACCAAGATCATTGACAGTGATGTTTTCCAGCTTGATACCAAGGTCTTCGGTAACGACCTTCCCGCCGGTCAGGACGGCAATGTCCTGCAGCATTGCCTTCCTGCGGTCACCAAATCCAGGGGCTTTTACTGCCGCGGCCTTGAGGGTGCCGCGCAATTTGTTGATAACCAGCGTGGCCAAGGCCTCACCTTCCACATCCTCGGCGACGATCAGCAGTTCTCTGCCCTGTTTGGCAACGGATTCCAGGACCGGCAGCAAGTCTTTCATGCCGCTAACCTTCTTTTCTACCAGCAACAGATAGGGCTCATCCATGATCACTTCCATACGCTCGGAATCGGTCACTAAGTATGGCGACAGATAGCCTCTGTCGAACTGCATGCCCTCGACAACCTCCAGGGTGGTTTCCATCGACTTCGCTTCCTCGATGGTGATCACACCTTCTTTACCCACTTTATCCATGGCCTCGGCAATAATGTTGCCGATCGATTCGTCAAGGTTGGCGGAAATGGTGCCGACCTGGGCGATTTCCTTCTGCTGCTTGGTGGGGGATGAAAGTTCGTGGAGTTTATCGACCACGACTGCCACCGATTTATCAATACCCCGTTTCAACTCCATGGGATCATTACCGGCTGCCACCAGCTTCGCTCCTTCACTGTAGATAGACTGCGCCAGGATCGTTGCAGTAGTGGTGCCGTCACCGGCGACATCGGAAGTTTTAGAGGCAACTTCTCTGACCATCTGGGCTCCCATGTTTTCGAACTTGTCCTTAACCTCTATTGCCTTTGCCACGGTAACACCGTCTTTGGTAACCACCGGCGCACCAAAAGATTTCTCTATCAGAACATTACGGCCCTTAGGCCCCAAAGTGACCTTGACCGCATCGGCCAGGACGTTGACACCGCGAAGAAGCTTCTCGCGGGCTCTCACATCGAATCGGATATCTTTGACGCTCATTTTGTTCCTTCCTATTTATCTGTGTGTTGATGGTGTAGAAGTGGCTGTTACGCGCAACGGTCAGTCTACTTCTCTATAATGCCCAGAACGTCGTCCTCACGCATGATCAGATAATCTGTGTCATCAAACTTCACGTCAGTGCCGCCGTATTTGGAAAAAAGCACGACATCCCCTTTCTTCACCTGCAGTTTGACCCGTTTGCCTGAATCATCCAATTTACCTGGGCCTGTAGCGATGATTTTGCCCTGGGCCTGTTTCTCTTTGGCGCTATCTGGGATGATGATCCCTCCGGCGCTTCTATCTTCCCCTTCATGTCTTTGAACTAGAAGACGATAATTAAGCGGTCTGAATTTCATGGTTGCTCCTGTATCAAGATGGTTTCTCGTGCATTGCAACAACTCCTTCTGCAATACTAATTATTTTATGGCCAATGTCAATATAATTATATTAATGCATTATAATAAAAAATTACTTTACATAACATAACTTCCTAATTAAGATTTTTCTAGCGGACGAAATCAACCGCATGGCCACGAGGTGGAACATGAGAAATGGAAAGCTGAAACAAAAAGAACAGGAACTCCAGGTAGATCCACATGAGTTAATCGCAAAGCAATCGGTAAGGACAACCTTCAAACTCAGTGAGAAGACCATCAACTTACTGAAAGTGGCGGCAGGGCATCTCGGCATTAAGCAAAAAACGCTGCTGGTTCAGCTTCTTGAAGATAAAAAGGCTTTAGATCTACTTGCCGATGACGCAATAACTTACGCTCGTGATGAGAACAAGTGTAGGCCCAAGACATTGGTTCTAAGTCAAAAAGCCTTGGATCAAATAGAAACTGTCTCGAGCTATTGGGAAATCCCCAGGGACTATCTAATAGAACTGTCTGTGGCCAGACTCACCTCTTACGTTAATTCCTTGGCTATGACACATGAGAAAAGGGGATTGTTAATGGAGGAACTTGATCGGCACAATACACAAGTATCTGATTTGTTTAAGAAGGCGGGAACAATGCTGGAAGAGGATGATGTTTTTTGGGTCAGGTTAAAGAGTCTCACCGAAAGAACTCAAAAACAGGTGGAAGAAATAAGAAAGACTGTCAAAGACAAGAGCGAATTTGCTTATTAGCAATGTGGGAATGTGAGCTATTTGCCACGAGCATTAATAGTGAAGAGAAAAGTAAAGGAATTGAACAGCTGGTTTTTATCCGTCCGTCTTGCAGCACCGGAATAAGTATTTTCAAGGCGCGTATTGAAAAACAACGCATACCTTGTCATAAGTGCAGGATATCAAGTCGGTACATCCCATTGAAATGATCTAAAAACCGAGCTTTGGTTTGAGCACTGAGTGCATTCTGAGATGAACCTGATAATTGCTCCGTTCATAATGCTTTATGCATCAGTCTTTCTCCTCGTGGCGGGAATTGGTCTACTGGGAACCTATCTGCCTCTTCGCCTCACGGTTGACGGCATCGCAACCCAGTATGTTGGCATTATCATGTCAGCCTACTTTTTCGGGATGTGCATAGGAGCCTTATATTGTCATCGACTGATCAGGAGTGTTGGGCATATCAGGGCGTTTGCTGCCTTCGCGGCAACGACAACCTCAGTAGTGGTTTTGCACGGCCTATTCGTTTCTCCATTATTGTGGATTGTATTACGTTTCCTTGCAGGCTTATCGACCATTGGTCTCTATACCGTTATCGAAAGTTGGCTAAACGAATGCACGGTGCCGACATTTCGGGGCCGGGTGATGTCCGTCTACATGTTCGTAAGCTACCTCGGCATGGGGGGGGGGCAGTATCTCCTGAACTTCGGCCCGATTCAGGACACGAGGATGTTTTTTATAATCAGTCTGCTCCTGATGCTGTGTATCGTGCCAGTAGCGGTGACCAAATCAATCCATCCCGAGCTTCCTCATTTTGACCAATTCAGCGTGCGGCATCTCTTTCGCAGAGCACCAGTCGGGATGCTCGGTTGTTTTCTGGCCGGCCTATTGAACGGCGCATTCTACGCAATCATGCCGATTTTCTGTCACCACATCGGTCTTTCGGTAATGAACCTGTCAACCGTAATGAGTGCCACCATTCTCGGCGGTATGGTTTTACAGTGGCCGGTTGGGGCATTATCCGACCGGTTTGACAGAACTCATATGCTTGCCTTGTTGTGTGTGGCCATTGCGCTGACCGCCATCCTGATCGTTTTCGTCGCGGAGAACTCCTTTCTGCTTTTTCTTCTCCTCATGATCCTGTTCGGCGGGTTGATTTTCACCATATATCCCGTTTCCGTCGCCCGAGCTCACGATCTTTTCGAGCGTGCCGAGATCGTCCCGGCCAGTTCAGTCCTGCTCCTCTGTTATTGTATCGGGGCAACCGCCGGGCCGGTAGCGGCCTCCGGGACGATGAATGCCTGGCAGACCGAATACGGATTTTTCGTTTACTGCGCTGCTGTTTCCCTGGTATCTGCGCTCATTATTTTGTACCTGCGCCAGAAAGAATTGATCACCATTGTGGCGCCCGAAGATCACAGCACCTTCGTCCCCATGAAAGGGACCTCGCCGGCGGCGGTTCTCATCGACCCGCGCACAGAGATTGGCGATCAAGCCGGCACGGGAAATTGACAGACATATCAGGAACAGTCTTCTTGCCAAAGTTCATCTCGTAATGTTGTAAACCCAGCTCAAAGGAGTTGCTCATGAATCCAAAATCCCCAATGAGTCGATATCCCACCTCGAGGGAAGGTCTCATGGCTGCCGAATCGAGGACCATTAAATCCGAGCAGACAACCTCGCCAAGTTATCGATTATCGTTTAATGATCCTGACTTCCTTACCAGGGAAGAACTGCGCCCGGTGCGTCTGCAGCTCGAATT
>JARFQM010000257.1 GCA_029287755.1 Desulfofustis sp.
ACCTCAACCCTGGAGGGGAACTCGGCCTTCTACCAGGCCCTCAACGGGACCACCGTCTTCTCCGGGCTTGGTTTCGGGCTGCTGGCCTATTTCGTCCTCAGCCTGTTCGGACTGCCGGTCCTGCTGATCTACGGTGTGGTCCGGGGGCTCGGTCAGTCAACCCCCCATGGCCTCATTCTCGAGGTGGCGGGAGCCCTGCTGGGCCGCTATTTTTTCCTGAAGAAATACGGTGCCATGTGGCGCCAGTATGCGCCGGTATTGCTGGCCGGATTTTCCTGCGGCATGGGGTTAACCGGCATGTTCGCCATGGGTTTTGCCCTGATCATGAAGTCACTCAACTATATGGCCTACTGACAGAGCCTGTTCCCCTGTTTATACTTATCAATTATAGCTCAGGATCTAGTTAACCTAGCAATCGACCATCCTGTAGTTCAGAACTTCTATGCAACTTACCGATCGGCCACTTTTTTACTGGGTAAAATATCGCTATCGTGCTCTTCAGGTCGTCCTGCTGGTGATCATCGTCATCGGTCTGTTCTTCCGGGTCTATCCGCTTGAAATGCAGCGCAAAATCATCAATATCGCCATCAACCTGAAGATGGTCGACAAGCTCTATCTCTACTGCGCGCTGTACATGGGAGCGATAGTGCTGGCCGGAATCATGAAGTATGCCGCCAACACCCTGGAGGCGGTAATCAGCCAGAAGATCCTGATCGGGATGAGGCGGGAGCTCTATCAGCACATCCTCAAACTGCCGCTCACCTTTTTCCATAGAACCCAAACCGGGGCGATCACCGCAGCCATGACCTCTGAACTTAATGCCATCGCCACTTTTCTGGGAGGCGCCCTGGCGATTCCAATAACCTCGGTACTTACCTTCGCGGTCTTTCTTGGGTTCATGATCTACCTGAACCCGCTGCTCGGCCTGCTGAGCATGATCATCTATCCATTCGAACTGACGGTAATCCCCCTTCTGCAGCGCCGGCACAACCGCTACAACCAGAGACGCGTCATGATCACCAGACGGATAGCGGGCGTAGTCAATGAATCTGTCGAAGGAATCCATGAGGTCCAAGGCAACGCTTCGTTTCTAATGGAACAGTTGAAGCTGGACCGACTCGCCTATCGGCTCTACAAGGTGGCCGTCAAACTCGATATCCTTAAATACGGCATCAAATTCAGCAACAACTTATTCCAGTCTTTTGGCCCATTTCTGCTCTTTCTGGTCGGCGGCTATCTGGCCATTAACGGGGAATTCACCATCGGCGCCCTGGTCGCCTTCCTGTCCGCCTACGAAAAAGTGTACGACCCCTGGAAGGAATTGATCCTCTATTATCAGTCCTACCAGGATGCCCGGGTCCGCTATAAACAGATCATGGAGCTGTTCGATCACAAACCCCAGTTCCTCCTCGAGGCTCCTGTTTCTGGATCACAAAGCTTTAAAGGTTCGATCGAGGCAAAAAATATCGGCTACCAGGTCAGCGAGTCCATTCAGATCCTGGACGACGTTTCATTTCGTCTTGAAGCTGGCCAGCATCTGGCTCTGGTTGGAGTCTCCGGCTCCGGTAAAAGTACCTTGAGCCATATTCTCAGCAGACTGTATCTGCAGAGCAGCGGAACTCTGATCATCGACGATCAGCATATAGAAAAACTGTCTCAGATGGAAGTGGTCACCAGCATCAGCACGGTAGCCCAGCATCCGTTCATTTTCACCGGCACGGTCAGGGACAACCTGCTCTATTCGAGTAATTCCCTCCATCTTGCCGGCGTCACCCACGAGCTTCCCAGTCGGCAGGAGATTTTCGAGCTTATCACCGAAATCGGTCTGGCACCGGATGTGATCCGCTGGGGACTGCGCTCGACCATTTCGCCCCAGCGGGCCCGGCCGATGATTTCGAGTTTTCTGAAAATGCGGAAAATCGTCCGGCAGGAGATGAGCAAAGAAATTTCCCAGGCGGTTGAATTCTATGATGTGAGCCGTTTTCTGAAGTACAGCCCGATAGCTGTCAATATCATGTTCGGTACCTACGGGATCGCCCACACCACCAAAAAACTGCTCACCCATGATGCTTTTAGATCCTTTCTCAAAGATGAAGATCTGGAAAAGCCGTTGATCCAATTCGGCCTCGAAATTGCCGAGGCAACGATCAATCTTCTGGGAGCCTTCGGCGGCGACGATTTTCTCTTCCAGGGCAGCCCGATGAGACCTGGCCAGCTCAAGGATTACCAGGCTCTTGTCAACCAGATTCAACTGGGTGGATCCTGGGCCATTCTGAGCAAAAAAAATCAGGACCGGCTTCTGCTGCTCAGCCTCAAGTATACAGCCGGGCTGCACAAGATCACCTCGCTGCCACGGGGGCTGGAGACTGCGATCATGGAGTCCCGTTCCAGATTTCTCAGCCAAGTGGCCGGCATCGATGTCGAGAGCTGCAGCAATGGTACCCTGCAGACTGAAATAGTAGCGCTGGGTCATGAACAAAAGGCGGGTCCGGCCAAAACGGAGTTCACCCCATTCTGCATCAACCATTATCTCTACTCCCGTTCCCTGCAAGACAATATCATTTTCGGCACGGTCATCGACCGGGACCTGGTCAGAGAACGGTTAAGCGAGGTCGCCGCTGATGAGCTCAACCGTTACGCTCTGCTCGATTATATCATGGATATCGGACTCGATTTTCATGTCGGCAGCAAGGGTGACAACCTCTCCGGAGGGCAGAAACAGAAAGTGGCCCTGGTCCGAGCCCTGCTTAAAAAGAGTCCGATCCTCATCCTCGATGAGGCGACTGCCAGTCTGGACAATAACTCGCAGACCAGGATACAGCGCTATATCAGTACAAAATTACGAGGAAAAACGACAGTTATCGCAGTCGTGCACCGTCTTGACATGATTTCTGAATATGACCATATTTTAGTTATGAACGAGGGTAAGATCGTTGAATCGGGAAGCTACGACGATCTTATTGGAAAGAAAGGAATATTATATGAGCTCATCAACAGCAGTCGAGAATGAAAATCACCATTCCACCCGGCTTACTAAAGATTTTGAACGGCTCAGACAATCCCCCCTGTTCACCGGCCTTCACCTCGACGTGATGAAACTCATTGCCTATCTATCCAGACACCGGACTTTTCAACCGGGTGATCTGCTCATTGAATACGGGGCGAAAGCCGATAAGGCCTTTATCCTGAGCGAGGGAAGTGTAGAAGTGATGGTCACCCACAAAGGCCAACAAGTGGTGCTCCAGCAGCTGGAGAATGAAGGCATTTTCGGAGAACTTGCCCTGCTTGCCCAATTCAACTGGTTCTTTTCGTTGAAAGCGCTTAGCATTGTGGACGCCTTGGTTATCGACCGCAACGCCTTTCAAAAAGTTCTGGAAAAATTCCCCGCCCATAAGGACGAACTCATCGAGCGGATCATCCACCTGTGCGTCGGTCGGCTGGTCGATCAGACCTCTTTTATGCTTGATCACACAGTCCTTCCCGGCACAACTCCGTCAACAACCCTGAGCTGATCTATGAAATATTTTACTGCCGCTACACTATTCATTGCCGCCATCCTGAGTTGCAGTTCGGTATCGGCGCACGACACACCGACGGAGATCGGCGGTTTCAAACTTGGGGAGTTTATCACTGATTACCCTCAAATAGAATATTCCGATTACCTCAAGGAGGTGGTGATAAACGACTGGCACGGATTTCGGAAAGGTATCATTTCCTACGGCACCTGTGCTTACCCCGGCCAGATCGTCAAGAT
>JARFQM010000261.1 GCA_029287755.1 Desulfofustis sp.
TGATGGGAGCCGGCAACCAAATCACCTTGGAGAAACTGCGCGAGTTGGCCAGCACAGATACACATTACCAGCATTATATCGACAAGTATCGGCGCCTGGGGCGGCTTTTCTGTGCGGAGCGGGATACAACTCGCGACGAGGCCGATTGCTTTATTGAAGAATATCATCGCATCATCGACCTGATCGGGCTTTCTAGCCTCTCTGACTATGGTGCGGTCCATGGGGATCTGGGTGAACTGCTCGATGGCGCCTCGCTCAAGAACAACCATGCCCCGCTCTCCCAAAAGGATCTCAGAAACATCCTGCTGCACAGGCTTTGACATCGACTCAGTTCATTGGGTTTGCTCTTCAAGCCGGTCTGTTCTCTGTTCTTCGATTTCTTTAACCGCCTCCGCTTTCTCCAGAGGCGTCTTGATCTGCGTCACTATCTTGCCGGCCACTTCCTTGGTGGCCCGGTCGATAGATGATTCTCCTTTTTCTTCCTCATCTTGAGAACAACCGAAGAGCATCACACAGCTCAGCACGCAGATGAAAATTTTTCGCATGGTTCCTCCCCGTGAAAAGGTTTAATAGATGGTTTTCCTCAGGCCATTTCAACAGGCGCTGTCCCGAAACGATGGATTCTTTTTTATCGAGGCCCATGAAGAATTTTGCCGCGCCGATGGATAGGACTTATGTGGTTATATTTAATTAGTTTTCGCAATTGATCCATCGACTATGTAGAATGGTCCGGATATCACTTCCAGCTTACCACACAAAATCTCTCTGGGACAACCTGCAGGTGAACCGCGACAACGCACAGAACAACATAGAAAAAGAGGAACCGGATCCTTACCCGGTCTCTTTTACGGAACTTGTGCGCGGTCTTCTGGCCGATCAGTTTGTCACTCACCGCTACCGTCTGATAATCGGCTTCCTGGCCCTTATCAGCGTCGATTTCCTGCAACTGTCTATTCCGCTTCTGGTCAAACAAGCCATAGATTTGCTGGCCGGCCAGGGGGCGACCATGACCAGTCTTTTCACCCTTGCCGGCGCTATCCTGGCCATCGCAATTACCGTTGTGCTGCTGCGCTTCGTCTGGCGCATGCTGATTATCGGTTTCTCCCGTTATCTGGAGCGTCACCTGAGAAACAAGATTTTCGACCACATACTGGCCATGGATCAATATTTTTTTTCCCGGAGGTCCACCGGCGACATCATGGCCCATGGCTCAAATGATCTTGCCGCGGTGCAGATGGCCTGCGGCATGGGTATGGTGGCCGCCGTCGACGCCCTGGTCCTGTCGGTGGCTGCAATAGGATTCATGATCTACATTCACCCGACCCTCACCCTCTTCGCTCTGCTCCCCCTTCCTTTTCTGGCGCTGACCACCAGGTTTCTCTCCGCCAGGCTGCATCATCGATTCAGCCATGTCCAGGAAGAGTTCTCCCGGATGACCGAATTTGCCAGGTCAGCTGTGGTTTCCATCAGGCTGATTAAAGCCTATACCCACGAGAGAAGCCAGGTGGATGACTTCAACCGCCTTGGCAGACGATACGTACACGCCAACATCAGAGTGGCCCTCATCCATGGTCTTTTGTTTCCGGCATCGACGCTGATCGGCAATATCGGTCTGCTGATCGTTCTGGTCTATGGCGGCCGCCTGGTAATCGACCAAACCATTACCATAGGCGATTTTGCCGCTTTTACCACCTATCTGCAGATGCTCATCTGGCCAATGATGGCAGTGGGGTGGGTCGCCAACCTCACCCAGCGGGGAGTGACCGCGCTCAGAAGAATCCATGGCCTGATTACTTCCGAGGCTGTTCTGATCGACACCTGCCCCCCCTCCGCAATGCTTCCGGCCTCCTCGGGGTTCAAGGCCAGGGATCTTACTTTTGCCTACCCGGACTCCGCCAGAACGCAATTGTCCAATATCACTTTCGAGGTCGACTCAGGCATCATCGGTATTGCCGGTAAAACGGGCAGTGGTAAAACGACCCTCTGCAAACTTCTGGTGCGGCTGTATCCGGTGCAGCGCCGGGAACTATTTTATGGGGATCGCGATGTCAACGAGATTCCTTTTGAACAGCTCAGATCGCAGATAGCCTATGTGGGTCAGGAGCCCATTCTGTTTTCCGACACAATCAGGGCCAATATCGGTTTCACCAGCGATGAGATGGCCATGGACAAAATCGAGGCCGCTGCCCTTGATGCTGATATCCATAACGAGATCCTCGAATTCAGCAACGGCTACGACACGGTGATCGGCGAGCGCGGCATCACCCTCTCGGGCGGGCAGCGCCAGCGCATAGCCCTGGCTCGAGCCCTGCTGTACGACAGGCCTGTGTTGGTGATAGATGATGGGCTCTCGGCCGTCGATACCGCCACCGAAAACAATATTGTCACCGCCCTGCGGCGACGCTTCAGTGGTAAAACGGTGTTTATCGTCTCCAACCGCCTCAAGCTTCTCTCCATGACCGACCGGATCCTCATTCTGGAAGAGGGAAAACTGATCGACGATGGCAGTCACCGGGCCCTGCTGGAAAGAAACAATTTCTACCAGGCCATGCACCTCAAGCAGATGCAGGAAATGGAAGGACTGTCCCATGCGTAATTTCGGCTACATGGAAAAAGGGCAGAGTTCCTCCCTCTATGATTTCAGACTCTGGCTGCGGATCCTCAAACACAGCAGGGGCTTCAAAATACCGATTACCATCGCGGTGTTTCTTTCTCTGGGGGTCACCTTCTCGGCGTTGAGCCTGCCCTACCTTATGAAGACCGGTATCGACTCCTATATTACGGCCACGATGCTTCCCCTCGATGAACGCTATGGCGGATTGGGGAAAATCGGCCTGCTTATCTGCCTGTTGATAACAGCCGGGTTCATCCTTACTTTCGTCCAGGCTGTTCTGCTCGAATGGGTCGGTCAATCGGTGATGCATCGCATCCGCCAGCAGCTTTTCGATCATATCCTCAATCTCGATCTCAGCTTCCTCACCAACCAGCCGACGGGCAGACTGGTCACCCGGTTGACCAACGATGTCCAGAACATGTATGAAATGTTCACCTCGGTGCTGGTAACCCTGTTCAACGACATCCTGAGGTTGGCCGGCATTCTGGTGGTACTCTACCTGCTCAATGTTCGCTTGGCCCTGGTGATGTCAGTATTCGTTCCTCTCGCCCTGGTCTTGACCCTCGCCTTCTCCAGATTAGCCAGAGAAAAATTCCGGGAGATTCGGAGCCAGTTGTCAAAGATAAACAGCTTTGTTCAGGAGTCGGTTTCCGGCATATCCATCATTCAGCTGTTTGGCCGGCAGCGCCAGTGGTATGAAAAATTTGCCGATCTGAGCGGTGAGTACCTGAGCAGGACCCTGAAGCAAATACGCCTTTTTGCCGCCTTCATGCCCCTCACCGAACTGATGAGTTGGGCCGCCGTGGCGCTCATTCTGTTATACGGCGGCCGCCTGGTTATGGGCAGCACCCTGAGCATCGGCGAATTGATCGCTTTTATCGCCTATATGCGACTGTTTTTCCAGCCGCTCAGGGAACTGGCCCAGAAATATTCGATTGTCCAGTCAGCCCTGGCTTCGGCTGAGCGTATATTCGATATGCTCGACACCTCGAGACAGATCACCGAGATTGAAAATCCCCACCAGTTGCAGAAGGCCAGAGGTGCACTCACCTTCTCTTCAGTCAGCTTTGGTTACGATCCGGATGAAATGGTGATCAAAGGACTTGATTTGGAGATTGCCGCCGGCGAGACAGTGGCGGTGGTCGGTCCCACCGGTTCGGGCAAATCGACTCTTATCAGTCTGCTGCTCAGGTTCTACGATCCCCAAAAGGGAACCATTCAAATCGACGGCTGCCCAATCAGCGAGCTCAGCCTGCTGCAACTGCGCACCGTTGTCGGGGTGATCCTTCAGGATGGGTTCATCCTCGACGACACCCTGCTGAGAAATATTGTTATGGACAGCGGCAGTTCCAGGGAGTGTGTCGAAAAGATAATAGAGAGCTCGGGCATGACTCCTTTTATTGCCAAACTTGAGGACGGCCTCGATACCAGAATCGGCGACGGCGGCCGCGAGCTTTCCACTGGTGAAAAACAGTTGCTTGCCTTCGCCAGGGCCCTGTGCCGTGATCCAGCAATTCTCATTCTCGACGAGGCCACCGCCTTTATCGACTCCGAGACAGAGTCAATTCTCGAAGAGGCAATCGATCGGCTCGAAGATCGAACTTCGATTATTATCGCCCACCGGTTGTCAACCATCAAACGGGCAGATAGAATCGTGGTGATGAAAGAGGGCACAATAGTCGAGCAGGGCACCCATGAGGAACTTCTGCAGGGCGGCGCATACTACGCCAGACTGGTGAAACTAGACACCTTCAAGGCGCTGTGAGAGGGTCAGGATGAACGCTACGCTCTTGTGGTGGGGCCGATTCGATCCCAATTATTCCCGCAACCGTATTCTCAGATCTCTACTGAAGGACAACGGCATAGGTCTGCGCGATTTCAGGCCACGCTCGTCAGTGCTGGGATCGCTGGAAGCGGCGATTCGTCGGCCGCAACCCGGAGATGCACTGTGGCTCCCCTGTTTCCGGCATCGGGATTTCAGTTCCGCCAGAAATTATGCAGACAGGCACGATCTGAAACTGGTCTTCGATCCACTCATCTCCAGCTGGGACAAAACGGTCTATGAAAGGCAGAAGTACCCCGCCACTCACTATCGGGCCAGACGCCTGCTGCAGCGGGAGCGTTCACTTTTCAGCCAGGCAGACATCGTTGTCGCCGACACCCGGTCCCATGCCGACTTCTTCATTGAACAGCTTGGGGCCCCCGCTGAACGCACCCGGGTGATCCCGGTGGGGGCCGAAGAAGCGCTTTTCACCAGGCAGCCGCCCCGCTCCCCCTCAGATAGACCGGAGATCTTATTTTTCGGCAGCTTCATTGGACTGCAGGGGCCGCAGCACATCGTCGAAGCCGCCCGCCTGGTTCCCGACGCCCGCTGGACCCTGCTGGGGGAAGGACCGCTTCGCAGCCACTGTGAATCCCTGGCTCGCAACCTTGCCAATATTGGTTTTGAAGATTGGCTGCCCTACGAGCGCTTGCCCGAACGAATCGCTCAAGCCGATGTGCTGCTGGGTATTTTCGGGGATTCGCCCAAAGCTGGCCGGGTTATTCCCAATAAGGTCTATCAGGCCCTCGCCTGCGGGCGGCCTGTGGTGACCAGAATCTCTCCCGCGTACCCTGAGACGCTGCTCAATGACAGGGCCTCGGGACTTGTCTTTACTGCGCCCGCCGATCCAGCTTCTCTGGCCACGGCAGTGAGCACTCTAATCTCCGACAGCACAGAACTGTCGGCAGCGGCCGATCAGGCCAGCAGAACCTACAAAAAATATTTCTCTCTTTCACATACGGAACAAGCGCTGCTTGACGTTCTCGGCGTCCTCGGCCTCTAGCGTCTGGCCTGCAGTTTCCTGCTTATTCGATCTTTTTTCTCCTTGGGCGGGCCGCTGATCGGCTTTATTGCAGAACGTTCGTCGCTTGATCACGCCCTGGTAGTGTTCGGCATCATTCTGGCAGCAGGATCGGCGGCGGCAAGGATCTTTATGTTTCGCCACCACCAATTCACCGACCACGATTTTACCGATGATCCAGTTTCTGGAAGTGAACCCTGAACAACCAGTAAGGAATATAACAGGGTGAGACACCTCGATGCTGGGCCAGACTGTAGTTGAAACTCACCTGGTCGCGGCAAGACCATGATAGAAGCTGGTTGAACCAGGTCTCCATCAAAGCCCGCAGGTGCGGATCGCCCGGCCGGCGTATCAGCAGACGGGCGTTTATATGGGGATAGGGATCGCTGAATTTTTCGAGATCTGTATAGGTGCGATACTGTTTACTCAGAAGCTCCGGATCGTCCCTGCCGGTGTTGATGCAGAGTTCCACCTCCTGTTTAAGGGAAGAGTGAAAAGGATGATGGAGCAGGCCCAGCACCCGGTCCTCGTCCATTGCCTGGTTGAGGAAGAGGTCGAGGTCGCCGCGTATGCGGATATTGGCGTCCACATAGATACTCAGGTCGTAACCGTCGTCCACCAGGTGATTTTTTATTTTGTAGAGCCTCGAGAGACGCACCGGATCGAGCCCGTCATCATTGTCGGCGAGCCTGATCTTCCAGGTGTCAGAGGAAAGTGCCGGGTTATCGGTTATACAGACGAAATCCCACTGCTTGGCAGTGGCCAGTAATGAGGGAATTTCGTTCAGCCGGTCGTAGCCGCCGGTCAAGACGGTGTAAAGCAGTTTTTTCCGATCCCGGTAGCGATCTCTGCTCACCGATCGGATCAGTGGCGGCCGTGTGCGCACATAGTCAAGCAGATACCCGCCAACCAGCACAACGTACCCCCACCGGCCTCCTTTTCCGTCCATTCCATTCTGTTTTTTCAGATGTTCGAGAAAGAGCATGAGTCTACTCGTCTGGAGGAATTACCACGGCGTGGCAGAGCAGTACATTCATCCGTTGTGGGTCAGTTTTTTTATTGGTTCGATATATTTAGTACGCTATTATATCTTATGTTTTGACATTCAGTGAAGGGTTTCTTATATCTATTTAATTATTTTATTAATTACCGGGTGGCAACACGGAACCTTTTTAAAAAGGATTTGGATATGTATTTGAAATCATATGCTATTAACGGTTTGGGCTTAACTCTTTCAGTGCTGATATTCAGTTGTGCTACCGCCTTTGGCGGGCAGGCTGAAAGATTACGGCAGCCCGCTTTCTGGACTTCCAGAGAAGCGGTGATTTTTGGTTTGCAGAACAGTCCCGACAGTAGAATTGCCTTACAACGTATTGCCTCTGCCCAGGCTGCGCAGGCCGAGGCCGATGCCCTGCTCAGACATCCCCGCCTCGATCTCAGTGCCTTCTACGGGCAAACCAACAACCCCCTGCTGTCATTCGGCAACATCCTGAATCAAGGTGCGTTCTCCAACGATATCGATTTCAATTCCCCCGGCCAGACCGACAATCTCAATCTCAAGGCTGAACTCACCTATCGCTTCTATAATGGGGGCAGAGACCAGGCCCTTGTCGACAGTGCCGAATCTGGCTACCTGGCAAGTCAGGCAGGGCTCAAGGAGGTTGAACACCAGCTTGGTTATGAAATTGTCAAGGCCTTTCAATACATCGTTCAAGCACAGGACCAACTTGAAGCCCGACAGGCCGAATTGGAGGCTATCGATAGTTCATTGCAGGTTGCCAAGGCCCGATTCGAGGCCGGCGATTTACTCAAAACAGAAGTACTCAATTTCGAAGTGCAGAAAGCCCGAACCAGCGAAAATCTCATTGTTGCCGAACATCAGAAAGCTCTGGCCGAGAAAGGGTTCCTCAACCTGCTCGGCCTGCAATCCGGATCCGTCGTCATCGATGCTGAGGAGAAACACCTTCTTGCCCCACCTGCAGCCCAGTCCATCCTGGAACGGCCCGAGCTCACCAAACTTTCTGCCGCGATGCAAGCCGCAGAAGCAGAACTCAGGCGCGCCGAGGGCCTCAATCTTCCCACCTTTGACGGGTTCGCCAGTTATCAGTATGACTATGGCTGGATCAACGACGGCTCGGGCGATTCCTGGGTTGCCGGGGTTAAAGTCAACTACAACCTGTGGGATGGTCGCCGGGATGATGCCGAGATTCTGCGCAAGCGAGCCGAATACGAGACTCTCGCGGAACAGTTGGAAAAACTCACACTGGCGATCGGCCTCGACATCGATAAGGCCGAACTCAATTATCAACAGGCCCTGAAACGCAGAAGTGTCACCGATAAAATGGTTGAAGTCGCGCAGGAGAGCGCCCAGCTCAGCCGCGAACGATTCAAGGAGGGAGTCATCCTCTCCTCCGACGTATTGGATGCAGAGGTCAGACTCACCGACACGCTCGTGCGCCAATCCGCGGCCAGGGCCAACCACCGCATCGCCACTGCCAACCTGCGCCGGGCTATGGGCTATCAGCAGTATACGACCACCACTGAAGAATTACTGGAGAGACAATAATGAAATCGGCATCGCTCAGATCATTCTCTGCGCCGGCATCCTTCCTGCTGCTGGCACTGCTGGCGCTGACCAGCTGCAAATCCGAACAGCATGGTCCTCAGCAAACTGCTGAAGAACTGGCGCCGCTCGAGGTCCAGGTT
>JARFQM010000323.1 GCA_029287755.1 Desulfofustis sp.
CCATGGTTTTCTAACCCTGACCGGAATAGAGGAGAAACGAATAATGTATAACAAAGGATTAATAGTTTCGGGACTCGTTATTTTCGTCCTGTTAGTGACGTTTCCCATCTGGTTCAACGGTTTGGATGCCGGCCCGCTGCCGAAACCCGAACTGCCGCCCAATGGGACCAAAGAATGCGTAGCGCCGGCAGCAGAGATGCGTGACAGTCATATGCAGCTGCTCAATGAATGGCGTGATGATGTCATCCGTAACTCAAGCCGCGAAAAGATTGTCGTGGCCGGGGTGGAATACGGCAAGGGGCTGCAGCTGGCCTGTATGCAATGTCATTCCAACAAAGAGAAATTCTGCGATTCCTGCCACGATTACACGGCAGTACAGCCGACCTGCTGGGAGTGTCACATCACCCCGGAAGAGGCAGCGAAAAAGGAGGCACAATGATGGATAACAAGAGAAGAAAATTCCTGAAGATGGCCGGCGCCACAGTACTTGCCGGCATCAGCGCCCCCGCGATTGTCAAGCTGTCCTCCAACACCGCCGTGGCGGCCGGTGACGGCGGCCATGAGGCGCCTGCCGCAGCCCATGGGGCGACAGATACCCACGAGGAGGAACAGAGTTCCGGAGTAAGGCTCGGCATGGTTATTGACATGCGTAAATTCTACCAGAATCAGGGCATGCTCGACGAGGCCATTGCCGCCTGCATAAAAGTGCACAACGTGCCCCAGATTCCCGATCCGAAAAGTGAAATCAAGTGGATCTGGAAGACCGGATTCGGCAATGTTTTCCCCGAGCAGAGCCAGAAACTGCGTTCCGAAAAGGTCAAGGACAACGAGTTCCCGGCCCTCTGCAATCATTGCGACAACCCGTCTTGCGTCAAGGCCTGCCCGACCAAGGCGACCTTCGTCGTTGAGAAAAACGGCATCGTGGCCATGGACTTTCACCGCTGCATCGGCTGCCGCTTCTGCATGGCCGCCTGTCCCTATGGTGCAAGGAGCTTCAACTGGCAGGATCCGCGTCCGTTCATCAAAGAGTACAACGTCAATTTCCCCACCCGAGGCCGGGGCGTCGTTGAGAAGTGCAATTTCTGCGGCGAGCGGCTGGCACTGGGACTCGAACCCGCCTGCGTGGAGGTCTGCAAAGGCACTGGGGCAATGGTTTTTGGCGATCTCAATGACCCCCATTCGGAAATCAGGAAGGTGCTTGACCAGGAGTTCACCATTCAACGTAAACCAGCTGCCGGGACCATACCGTCAGTCTTCTACATAGTGTGAGGTTGCCATGATTGAAAAAACACTTAAAGGAAAACCGGCCTACTGGATTTGGCTCGGCATTCTGGCCTCCCTGATCGCCATCGGCTGGGCCTGTTATTTCAGGCAGTACAGCTTCGGCCTGGGGCTTACCGGCATGAGCCGGGACGTCTCCTGGGGACTCTATATCTCCCAGTTCACCTTCCTGGTAGGCGTCGCGGCCGGTGGACTGATGCTGGTGCTGCCCTACTATATCCATGACTACAAGGCCTTCGGCCGGATCACCATCCTCGGTGAGTTCCTGGCCATTGCGGCCCTGGTGATGTGCCTGATGTTCATTATGGCCGACCTCGGTCAGCCGCTGCGCGGTTTGAATGTGCTCTTCTACCCGACACCTCACTCCATGCTGTTCTGGGATATGTGCGTGCTCTGGGGCTACCTGCTGCTGAACCTGCTGTGCGGCTGGGTAATTCTTACCGCCGAACGCAAGCAGGTACCGCCTCCGAAGTGGGTCTACCCTTTCATATACATCTCCCTGCCCTTCGCAGTTTCGATCCATACGGTCACCGCGATGCTTTACTGCGGTTTGCCGGGCCGCCATTTCTGGCTGTCGGCGATCGTGGCGCCGCGGTTTCTGGCCTCAGCCTTTGCCGCTGGTCCCTCGCTTATCCTCATCGCCTGCATGGTCATGAAAAAGTTCGCCAATTTTGACGCGGGCAAAGAAGCGGTTCAAAAGCTGACCACCATCATCATGTACGCGGTGATCATCAACACGTTCTTTTTCCTGCTCGAGTTCTTCGTCGGCTACTATTCAGAGGTACCCGGCCACATGCACAGCCTCGAGTATCTGTTCTTCGGGCTTGAGCATCACGGCGAGGTCTACAACAACCTGGTGCCCTTCATGTGGGGTGCAACCCTCCTCAATTTCGGCGGCCTGGGCATACTTGCCTACATGAAAATCGCCAAGGTGTTCGACTACAGGCTGGTGGGCACGGCGGCGGTCATGATTTTCCTGGCCCGGTGGTCCGATAAGGGGCTCGGTGTTGTTTTTGCCGGTTTCGTGCCGAATCCGCTGGAACAGGTGACCGAATATTATCCAACCATGAATGAGATCGGTATCACCATCGGCGTCTGGGCCACCGGCTTCCTTCTGCTGACCCTGCTCTACAAAATAGCCCTCGGGGTCGAGGAAGAAGTGGAACACTGACGGAATCGTTCGATTTACTTAACTCTACGGGCCCCTGGCTGCAGCAGCAGCCAGGGGCTTTTTTTATGGGTGCAGGCATTGAGTGGATGAACTATCTGAACAGATCAAGATAGAGAGAGAACAACTGCTGGACCTGGGGTCGGAAGAACAGGTAAAAAAGGCCGGAAACGGCCAGAAACGGTCCGAAAGGAATACGGGTGGCGCCCCCTTTTTTCTGGCTGCGCATGGCGAACAAGCCAGCGACGGTGCCGGTGACCGAACTGGCAAAAATGATAAAGAGCAGTGACTGCCAGCCCAGAAACGCCCCCAGCATGGCCAGCAGTTTGATGTCGCCCCCGCCAAGCCCCTCCTGCCTCCTGAGCAGATAATAGGAGTAGGAGACGGCGTAGAAGATCCCGCCTCCGGCCAGCAGGCCGATCAGCGACTCCTGCCAGGTAACGAAGAAGGAGACAAAAGAGAAGGCAAAGCCGAAAATGATGCCGGGCAGACTGATGACATCAGGTATTATCTGGTGATGAAGATCGATCCATATTATAGTGACCAGGGCGGCGCAGAAGAGAAAGAATCCAAGGGCCGTCAGGCTCAATCCGAAGTTGGCGATCACGGCGACCGCCAGCAGCCCGGTCAGCAGTTCGACGATGGGGTACTGAGGTGAAATGCTCACCTTGCAGTGACTGCATTTTCCGCCCAGCACCAGGTAGCTCAGAATCGGGATATTTTCATACCAGCTTAGAGATTTTTTACATTTCGGGCAGTGGGACGACGGAAAGACGATCGAAGTACCGGGATCAGGAAGCCTGAGAATGACCACGTTGAGAAAACTGCCGATGATGGTCCCGAAGAGGAACGCCGCTGCAAGAAGAAACAATGATATCTGCATAAACCCGGTCTAACTGCACGCTTAAATGGAATAACTTTTCTATCGATTCATTATGTCGCAACACCAGGAAAAAGCAAGGATTATCCGATTTGAGCAGCTCTCGGAACTGAACGTCAGAATAACGCTGGAAGCCCCATTGATCGCCGCCTCGGCGGAGGCTGGTCAATTCGTCATGATCAAGACAGGAAACGGCCAGGACCCGCTGCTCCGGCGCCCCTTCTCTCTGCATCAGACGAGCAGTAGCGGGCAGATTCAGATCTATTTTAAAAATGTCGGCAGGGGGACGAATATTCTGGCGCACGCCAAGGTTGGAGAATTCCTGGATGTCTTTGGTCCTCTGGGGAGAGGGTTCAGCATCGCCGACGACAGGCCCGCCTGTTTGATAGGAGGAGGCCTGGGCATTGCCCCGATGCTTTTTCTGGCAAAAATTATCAGCTCTTTGAGCCGGGATCACAGCCGGGACCTGATCATTCTGGGCGGCAGGACCCGGGAGGACGTGGAACCGCTGGTGGAAGATTTCAAGCAGTTCGGGCTGGCCCTGCACTGTGCCACCGATGACGGTTCCTATGGTATCAGGGGCTTCGTCACCGATGTTTTGCGTTCCGAGCAATTGGCGACCAATACCCGGATTTACGGCTGCGGTCCGGACAACATGCTCGAGGTTCTGCACCGCTTCAGCACGGAGAAAAATCTGGACTGCCAGGTTTCGGTGGAGAGCGTCATGGCCTGCGGCATGGGCGCCTGTCTGGGATGCAACCTTGAGTCCAGCGACGGCAGCTACGTGCATGTCTGCATCGACGGTCCGGTATTCAATACGGGGGATCTGGCATGGAATTCGTAAAAGATCACGATCCCTACCCGGATCTCAGGGTAAACATTGGTTCTCTGGAACTGCAGAATCCGGTCATGACCGCTTCGGGCACCTTTGGTTATGCCCGTGAATTTGAGGACTTGGTCAACCTGCATCGGCTCGGCGGCATCATCGTCAAGGGCATATCGCTGGAGCCGCGGGCAGGCAACCCTCCCCAGCGCATCGTTGAGACGCCATGCGGGATGCTCAACGCCATCGGCCTGCAGAATGTCGGAGTGGAGCGTTTCATCGCCGAAAAGATGCTCTATCTGAAAGGCATCGGTGTACCGGTGATTGTCAATGTCCTGGGTGACACGGTCGAGGAATATCGGCAACTCACCCAACGTCTGCGTGGAGTCGAGGGCATTGCCGCGCTTGAAGTCAACATCTCCTGCCCCAATGTAAAAAAGGGCGGCGTGGCTTTCGGCACGGTGCCGTCGATGGCAGCAACGGTTACCGAGGCGGTGAAAAAAGCGGCGGATGTCCCGGTTATGGTGAAACTTTCGCCCAATGTTGCCGATATTGTCGAGATGGCCAAAGCCGTTGAAGCGGGCGGAGCCGACTCGATTTCCCTGGTCAACACGCTGATCGGGATGGCCATTGATCTGAAGCGCAGAAAACCGGTGCTGGCCAATGTCATCGGCGGCCTGTCGGGACCGGCGATAAAACCGGTTGCCCTGCGCATGGTCTACCAGGCGGCCGGTGCGGTCAAGATCCCGGTTATTGGCATCGGCGGTATAGAAAATACCGAGGATGCGCTGGAATTCATTTTGGCCGGGGCTACTGCTGTGCAGATTGGAACCGCCAATTTCATCAACCCCCGGGTCAGTGAGGAAGTGGTGGAAGGCATCGGAGATTATGTGAAAGCCAATCAACTGAAGTCGATTAGGGATTTGATCGGCGCTCTGGAGGCCTGATGGCTCCTCTCATCAGTTTCGTCATCCCGGTCTTCAATGAAGCCCCCCGCGTGGCCGGTCTTCTGGAGGAGCTCCGCCGGCGGTATCCCGACAGCCAGTTGATCGTGGTCGACGGGGGCAGCACAGACAAAACCGTGCAAGCAGCGATGCCACACTGTGATCAGCTTCTGCTGGCGGAGTCCGGGCGCGCCCGGCAAATGAACCTCGGCGGACGGGT
>JARFQM010000294.1 GCA_029287755.1 Desulfofustis sp.
GGGGGCGTTGCGGAAACTGAAGTGAATGGTCCCCAGGAGCTGATCCCTGACGATCATCGGAAAGACCATGGTTGATTTCAGCCCGGCTCTTACCAGTTCTCCTACCGAGCTGAGATCGGTATAGCGGGTTAAATCGTCGAATATCACCGGCTGACCCGACTGGATAGCCATTCGGGCTATCGCCCCGTCTGCCAGCGGCCTCGATTTCTGGGCTACGACCCCGGTGGGCTGAATCCCGTCGGCAGCGGCAAAATAGGTGATGGTATGCAGGTTGGCATCGTAGAGCATGATGCATAAGCGATCGTAGGCGAAATGACGCTGCAACTCCTTTGACAGGGCAGAGAACAGGTCTTCCCTGCTCTTGCAGGTGACAATGGCGTTGTTGAGCTCGAGCAGGATTTTATAGCGGGTTTCGCTGCTCCAGCGAGACCCAGGACTCGAATTTTCGGCGAATGTCTGAACCATGAGCTATGCATAGCCGGAGTCTGCCGAAAAAACAAGCCCAAAATTGGGCTCAGTGCCTAATATTGGGCACCATTTTTCGGCACCTCACCGATGCATTTTTTATAAACGATCACTTTTCAGCACCTTAGAGATACACATAATAGTGGCCCAGCTCTTGCTTTATAAATTCTTGTTATTCATACAGGGGGAGGACAATGGAACTCGATCTCAAATACGGAACTGGAACCATCACCGTTCATATCCCGGAGTCCGCGCAGGCCCAAATTCTGGAACCAAATCATCTGGATCCGGTCGATTCAGTCGAGCGGGAACTGGCCAACGCCCTCGCCCTTCTTAACTCCGCGGAATCAAAAATAACGCAGAACCTCAAAAAGGCATCCACGGCGGCCATTGCCATTCCTGACGAAACGCGCCCGCTGCCGGTAAAAGAGATCCTTCCAGGGCTGCTGAACTGGCTTTTCGCAACTGTACCCGGTCTCGACCCGGCAGGAATCAGCATCATTGTCGGTGGCGGCCTGCACCCACCGCTCGACGGGGAAACGCTTAACCGCCTGGTGCCGCCCGACATAGCCGGCGGTTGCTCGGTGGCTGGTCACGATGCCAACCAGAGTCCGATGGTTGATTATGGCCACACCAGCCGGGGGACCCCGATCCGAATAAATGCCCAGATGGCTGAAGCCGATTTCAAAATTGTGATCGGTCAGATCGATCCGCATCAATTCGTCGGTTTCACCGGTGGATCCAAGGGGATCATAATCGGCTGCGGCAGTTCGGCAACCATAGAGCACAATCACTCCCTGATGTTTCACGACCTCGCCCAGGTCGGCATTCTGCACGGCAACCCCGTTCGGGAAGATCTCAACGAGGCCGGCGAAATGGTCGGCATTGATCTGGCCGTCAACTTTATCATGGCGCCGACCAAGAAAGTGGTGCAGGTGCTGGCCGGTGACCCGCTGAAGATGCTGATTGAGGGCGCTAAGACATGTGCGGCGCTCTATGGGGTGGAGATCGACGAAAAATTCGATATCGTGGTGGCCAGTTGCGGAGGATATCCCAAGGATATCTGCCTCTACCAGGCGCAAAAAGGTCTGAATCTGGCCTCACAGGCCGTCAAGAAAGGAGGCCACATTCTGCTGTTGGCGGCCTCAACCCAGGGCGTTGGTGATGATGTGTATTTTGATTACGTATCCCAGTTCACCAGTCCGGAAGAAGTATTGGCCGATTTCAAAGAACAGGGCTTCAGAATGGGAGCCCACAAGGCCTATCTATTCGGACGGACCTTGAATGAGTTCGATGTGGCGGTGAGCAGCGAACTCGATGCCGGCGTGCTGCATACCTGCCACTTGCGCTCGGCTGACCCTTCGCGGGTTGTTGGTGAATGGGTGAATAATTTTGCGGGAGCGCCCCGGGTAGGGGTGATTCCCAATGCCAACACCACCTATTTTTACCGAACAGAAAGGTAATTGGATTTAAACCGGGACCGGTTCAGGCAGGCTCCGGTGGATAAGAGGAACGCTTTCGCGATGAAAGCCCCAAAGCACATGAACCGAGAGTGGAGTGAAGCCCCAGGGCTGTAGTGCTCGATTCATAATTTTAACCAATGTAGGAGGAATACATGGCTATCGATTTTTTAGTACATGAGGCTGCCGACGGCGTTGGCGTCGCAGTTGTCGAGGGATTGTCGGCCGGTCAGGAGATCACCGGCTGGGTGATGAAAGAAGATGAGACGATCACCATCAAGCTGCTCAGCGATATCCCGATCGGCCACAAGGTGGCTCTACAGGATTACCAGGAGGGCGACACGGTAATAAAGTACAACACCGATATCGGCAAAGTCGTCGCTCCAATTAAGAAAGGCGAACATCTTCACGTACATAACGTTAAAACAAAGAGGTGGTAAATCATGGAAAGTAAATTTATGGGATATCGTCGTGAAAACGGCCGGGTCGGTGTTCGCAACCATGTGATCATTCTGCCGCTGGATGATCTTTCCAATTCGGCGTGCGAAGCAGTGGCAAACAACGTCAAAGGCACGATGGCCATTCCCCATCCGTATGGTCGCCTGCAGTTTGGCGAAGACCTGGAACTGCATTTCAGAACTCTCATCGGCACCGGCTGCAACCCCAACGTGGCCGCGGTAATTGTTATCGGCATCGAGCCGCTGTGGACCGACCGCATCGTCCAGGGCATTGCCCAGACCGGCAAGCCGGTTACCGGTTTCGCCATTGAGAAGAACGGCGATTTCAATACCATCTGTGCGGCCTCCAAGCAAGCCAAGGAATACATGCACCAGGTCAGCGAGTATCAGCGGGTCGAGTGCGATGTCAGCGAACTGTGGGTTTCCACCAAATGTGGGGAGTCCGACACCACCTCCGGTATCGCCACCAACCCCACGGTCGGCAACGCCTACGACAAGCTCTACGAGAACGGCAACACCATTCTCTTCGGCGAAACCACCGAACTGACCGGCGGCGAGCATCTGGTGCTGGAGCGCTGCGCCAACGACCAGGTGCGCAAGGACTTCCAGTTCTTTTTCGACCGCTATGCCAAACTGGTCGACGATAAGAAGACCAACGATCTGTCCGACTCCCAGCCGACCAAGGGCAACATTGAAGGCGGACTGACCACGATCGAAGAAAAAGCGCTGGGCAACATTCAGAAGATCGGCACCAAGGCCCCGGTAGTCGGCGCCCTGGAAAAAGCCGTCGAGCCGACCGGTCCCGGTCTCTGGTTCCAGGATTCCTCTTCTGCCGCCGCCGAGCAGGTCACCCTCTGCGCCGCTTCGGGCTTTGTTGTGCACTTCTTCCCGACCGGCCAGGGCAATATTATCGGCAACCCGATCCTGCCGGTCATCAAGCTCTGTTCCAATCCGCGCACCCTGCGGACCATGTCCGAGCATTTCGATGTCGACGTCTCGGGGCTGCTGCGACGTGACCTGAATCTGGACCAGGCGGGCGACATGCTGCTTGAAATGATGGTGCGCACCGCGAACGGCAGAATGACGGC
>JARFQM010000296.1 GCA_029287755.1 Desulfofustis sp.
CGTCCGCCAGAGCAGCCACCGCCCTGTTGATGAGCAGCGGATGACCCGACACCACATCGAAAACGGTAGACTTGTTGAGCCGGTAACGCTTGTGGCGAAAACAGATATATATAAGGCTGAACTGCTGACGATTTTTGCTCAACCAGTCCCCCACATCTTCACACGCGATGTCGTGGTTGTCGGGGTGAAGTCCGTTGCGGCTGAAGCTGCTCAGCAGCATCTCCTCATCTCTGCTCGTCACCCCGATGGTGGCGGTTTCTTCTGCGCCACCGAGAGCGGCGCTGATGGTCGCCCCGCCGCTGCTGTCGAAAAGACTGAGAAATGGACCCCTGCCTACTTGGTGGCCGATAAACTTCCTGACAAACCTCTGCTCTGGAAAAAACCGCCGTTCCAGCCCCGTGCCACCGCCAGCCAGAAATACCGCATCTCCCTCCCTGATCTCAAACAGTTTCTGGCGGACGCCACCCTTCCTGGAACTCCTTTTCGCTTCCCGAATACGATTGACCACTACCTGGTCACGACTGGCGTCGAAAAGGTTCCGCACGGTTCGGGTCACCTCGCTGAAGCGCTCATCCGCGACACGGGGGTCTTTGCCTCGCGGGGCAGGGAATTCGCTGATACACAGGTGGCCGCCGACCACATCGATGGCCACGTTGTACTGCGGGAGGTCGCGGTCGTACAGTCTGTACCAGTCAAGCTTCCGGGCAACCGCCCACGAGTGGAATTTACGAAAATTCTTCTTCAGCCTGTTGCTCAACTCAGTGCCCGTATCCCCATCCTTGGCCAAGCTCAGGTGCCAGCCTTGCAGCCAATTTCTATCCGAGACCGGCAGCGGTAAGCCGCTGAACAACCGGCAGGCGAGAGGCCCGTTGAAGATTTTTACGCTTGCTTCGAAGGCTACTTTGAACTGGTCCGCATAGTCGGGTGCGGCTGTAAAAAGAGTAATTCTCCAGGCGGGAAACTGACGCTGGAAGCATTCTCCCATACAGCGGTAAAGATGCTTCACCGCTTGACTGTCAGATAAACGTTCACCATACGGCGGGTTGCAGACTAAAAACCCTGATTGTCCGAGCTTGTCGTCCAGGCGGTGGATTTCCTGCTGCTCGACATGTATCCGGTCTGCAAAACCGGCCCGGGCGATGTTCTTGCGGGCCGCGCCAATGGCCGAACGATCTCCGTCATAACCGATCAGCGGCGGCCACTTCTGTTGCCGGGTATCCGCCTCCCGCTCCAGGGCCTCGGCCACCAGTGAATTCCAGATATTGTCCTGATGTCCCCGCCAGCCAGTCAGTCCATAGTAGGATCGGCTTAGCCCCGGGGCCGAGTCGGCCCTGATCAGAGCCGCCTCGATTAACAGCGTTGCTGAACCGCACATCGGATCCAGCAGTGGTACATCGCCTTCCCAGCCGCTTAAGGCGATGATCGCTGCCGCCAGGTTTTCCTTCAGCGGAGCCGGCCCGGACGCAACCCGGTAGCCGCGCCGGTGCAGCCCCTCCCCCGACAGATCGAGACCGAGCAGAGCCTGCTTCCCATGCACCTGGAGATAAACCCTGACAGCCGGGCGCTGCACCTTTACCGCGGGCCTGATGCCGGTGCGCTCCCGGAAACGGTCAACGACGCCATCCTTAATCCTGAGCGCCCCATACATGCTGTTGGTAAGCGGGCCTCCGTCCGCAAGGGCGCAGTCCACCGCAAAACTGTCTCGGACCGAGAGATGGTCTTCCCAGGCCGTGGAATGTGCCGCCTCATACAGGTCATCGCTCCCCTGGATGTCAAACTCAGTAAGCACCAGGACCACGCGGGAGGAAAAGCGGGACCAGAGACAGGCGCGATAACCGGCTTCGAGTGGAGCCGACCAGCGAATCTCTCCTCTCCTGGAGCTGGAAATTTGCCCGCCATAGCTTTTTACTTCGCCGGCGACCACCCCTTCCAGGCCGGCCCCGCAGGTTGAGACAAATTTCATTACCGGGCCCCTGTGTTTTTAAATAATTTTAATGATTTCATAAAAATATATTTCAGGACATGGTGCTTTGCCCAGTCTCCCAAAACCGGCCACGCCGCCACAAAAACCTTGACCTCTCTTGCAATCAAGCTAGAATAGACTGATCGGCTGCACAGTCAATAATCGATCGAGACCGCCGCCGCTTAGATAGTAAATAACCAGTCCACAATCCACTCACCCTGAAAATCAATCTGAGCAAGAGGAGCAGAGATGAAAAAGGTCGTCACCAGGCTCTTGGTAATTATTGCTGTCACCGCCCTAGTAGCAGTCCTCACCGGAGGCTGTACCAAGAAGCCTGTCATTCCGCCTGAGTCAGACAGTACGGCGAGCAGCTCGACATCAACCTCAGGCTCCTACCCATCCGCCGAGGGCGCCTATTCAGAAAACAACCTGGCCATTGAAGGCACACTCGACGACAGCAGCGCCGCCGGCGATGTCGCCTCTGCAATGGATCAGCAGAGCGATGAATACAAGCAGATGCACGGGCGCTCCTCCAGCGGCCTCGTCCCGGTCTACTTTGATTTCGATCAGGCGATTATCCGACCCGACATGGCTGACCGCATGATTCAGAATGCCGATTATCTCAAGCAGATTCCCAACACGGTAATCATCGAAGGAAATTGCGATGACCGCGGCACCAAAGAATACAACCTGGCCCTGGGTGAGAAGCGGGCAATAAACGTCCGCGACTATCTCATCGATCTCGGGGTGGAGCCGGGCAGAATCAGGACGGTGAGTTACGGTGAGGAAAAACCGCTGTTCTTCGAGCAGACCGATTTCGCCTGGAGCCAGAACCGGCGGGCTGATTTCGTCATCGAATAGTTTCTCACTGCTCGTCCCAGGTATTCCGGCCGGGCGTCTCCGGTTGGAATACCTGGTTTATCCCGTCACCCTATCAGCTTCGTAAGCGCCTCAAAGACCTGATCTGCATCGAGCCGCGTGGTATCGATCAGGACCGCATCCTCGGCCTTTTTCAGCGGTGCAACCTCGCGCTCGCTGTCCTGCCTGTCACGGGCAATGGTCATCTCCAGCAGTTGCGCTTCATCCACCGTCTCACCTCGCTCCCTGAGCTGCAGTGCCCTTCTCCCGGCCCGCGCCTCGGGCGTGGCATCGAGATAGAATTTATGGGAGGCCTGCGGAAACACTACCGTGCCGGTGTCCCTGCCTTCGGCGACTACCCGCCCCTGTGCCCCAATCTGCCGTTGCATAGCGGTCAGCTTCTCTCTCACCGCCGGCAGCGCCGATACCGTTGAAGCGACCATCGATATGGCGGGTGTTCTGATCTGTGCCGATATGTCCTCGCCATTGAGGACTACCCCGACGTCGCCGTCTTCTTGTTCCGCGGGCAGCAGGGTGATGGTAATCCGATCGAGCACCGACTCCACCGCTGGAATGTCGTCGCTGGGTATACCGTGCTTGACCAGATACCAGGCTACCGCCCGGTACATGGCCCCGGTATCGAGGTAAGTGAATCCGTAGCGGGCCGCCACCTTTCTGCTGATGGTCGATTTGCCGACTCCTGCGGGACCGTCAATGGTGATGATTTGAGCAGCCGTATCAGCCATGACCGCACTCCCTCAGAGCCTCGCCAAGAGCCGCCAGAAAGCGGTCGTTCTCCACATCCGTGCCCACGTTGACCCTGATAAAGGTGTCAAACCCATAGGCTTTCATGGATCTGACGATCACCCCTTTTTTGAGCATCACCTCATAGAGGGCGGTCGCATCGGTGTGCACATCGATCAGAAAAAAGTTGGTCTGGGACGGAAAGGGTGTGCAGCCGAGCTGACCCACGCCCTCTGTCAGGTAGCGTTTACCTGCCGCCGTTTTTCTCAGCGTCAGTTCATAAAAATCGTCATCACTCAGGGCCGCAAGGGCGCCCTGCTGGGCGATCAGGTTGATATTGAAGGGCTGGCGAACTTTATGCAGGCAGGCGGCCAACGGCGCGGCCATGATGCCGAAACCGATGCGCAATCCAGCCAGACCGTAGGCTTTTGAAAACGTCCTGAGGAGAACCACTGCGCAGCGCCCTTGCCGTTCATCGAGCAAGGAAAGGGTATCGTAGCGTTGATCCCTGTCGACAAAATCTATGTAGGCCTCATCGAGAACCACGATAAGGTGATCGGGCAGCTTGGCGAGAAACCCATTGAGCCGGTCCCGGCTCAGCAGGGTGCCGGTTGGATTGTTTGGATTGTCGATGAATATCAGTCTCGTTGCCGGCGATGCCAGTGCAGCTATCTCATCCAGATCGTGGTGCATCTCCTTGAGTTCCACCACGTGATTGCGTCCGCCTCGTATCTGCACGAACTTCTGGTACATCAGAAAGGACGGGTGACTGGTGATCACCTCCCCGCCTTCCTTGACGAAAGCTTTGACCAGAAATTCGATGATTTCATTGGAGCCGTTGCCAAAGACGAGCTGTTCGGCCGCAACCCCGAGGTGATCCGCCAGGGCCTGGTTGAGGTAATGGCAGGAGCCGTCGGGATAGCGGTGCACGTTGTCAAGGGACCCTCGCATGGCTTCAATGGCAGCCGGTGAAGGTCCGAAAGGGTTTTCGTTGGAAGCCAGCTTGATCGAGCCGCTGATGCCATATTCTCTCTCCAGCTCCTCAATGGGCTTGCCCGGGGGATACGGGGTGATCTCCCTTATATTTTCAGGTATCTCGATCTTCACGACGGGGGCCTCGTAAGTACGGGTGGCGTCTGGGTCAGACGGAAAGCGAAGGAATGTGCCGCGTCAGGTTCAACCCCTTTTCCAGGTTGAAACCGCACCTGAGCAAGGGGCCCTCGTGAAAGTGCGGACCCTGAAGCTGGATGCCGATGGGCAGACCGCTGCTGCTGAAGCCTCCCGGCACCGATATCCCCGGCAGACCGGCCAGGTTGGTCGACAGAGTGAAAATGTCGGAGAGGTACATGGCCAGCGGGTCATCAACTTTTTCTCCCTTCTTCCAGGCCGGAGTCGGAGAAACCGGCGAAATCAGCAGGTCACACGACTCCCAGGCCCGTCTGAAATCGTTGAGGATCAAGGTCCTGACCTGGGAAGCTTTCTTGTAATAGGCATCATAATAGCCCGATGACAAAGCGTAGGTGCCAATCAATATTCTTCTTTTGACTTCCGGTCCGAATCCCTGGGAGCGGGTATCCTTGTACATAGTGATCAGGTCGGTGGCGCCTGCCTGGCGAAACCCGTAGGCTACGCCGTCGTAACGGGCCAGGTTGGAGCTTGCCTCGGCGGGGGCGATCAGGTAGTAGACGGCAACGCAATAGTCGATATGGGGGATCGACACCTCAACGATTTCAGCGCCGGCCGACTTCAACACCTCAACCCCGTTCATCACAACCTGGTTCACTTCCGGGTCAAGTCCCTCGGGGAAGTATTCCTGCGGAACGCCGACCCTGACCCCTTTCAATCCCTCGGTGAGAAAGCTTCGATACTCCTCCACCGGGCGCTCCACCGAGGTGGAATCGCGCCGGTCATAACCGCAGATGGCCTGCATCATCAGGGCACTGTCGGTTACATCCCTGGTCAGGGGGCCGATCTGATCAAGCGAGGAAGCAAAGGCGACCAGGCCGTACCTGGACACCCTGCCGTAGGTAGGCTTCATACCCACTATCCCGCACAGCGCTGCCGGCTGCCGGATCGAGCCCCCGGTATCGGACCCCAGAGAGCCCAGCACCTGGCCGGAAGCCACTGAGGCGGCTGAGCCCCCCGATGAGCCCCCGGCGACACAGTCGACGTTCCAGGGATTGGCGGGAATCTTGTAGGCACAGTTCTCCGAAGTGGAGCCCATGGCAAATTCATCCATCGCCGCTTTGCCGACAAGCACCGCTCCATCTGCGTTGAGTTTTTCCACCACTGTTGCATCGTAAGGCGGCGCAAAGTTCTCCAACATTTTCGATCCGCAGGTGGTGGTTCGATCCTTGGTGCAGAGCAGGTCTTTTATCGACAGGGGAATCCCGCACAGTGGCCCGCCTTGCCCCCGCTGCCGGCGCTGATCGGCCTCAGCCGCTGCCTGCAGGGCCAGTTCTGGATCCAGCGAGATAAACGAACAGACGGCTTCCTCGGTACGCTCTATTTGCTCGAGGCAACTCCGGGTCAATTCAACGGATGACAGTTTTTTTTCGGCCAGCAGGGTGTCGGCCTCGGTGATGGTCAGCTCGTAAGGCTCCATGAAATTCCTCAAAGACAAAGGGCTGCTTGTGCCGCCCTGGTGGTTGCAGCAATCTATAACTGATTCACTATTGAGCCATTTGCAAAACGATCTTTTCGCCCTAACTCTGCGTTATGCTCAAAAGTTTTTCCACGAAATATTCAGGTCAGATGACGCGGGGGACTATAAACGAATCGCCGCTGTGGTCCGGACCGTTTGCCAGTGCTTTCTTCTGCTCCAGCGAGGCCTCAACGATATCATCCCGAAACGCATTGGTGATTGAAAAGGCGTGGGTCGTCGGTTCAATTCCTTCGGTATCAAGCTCGTCGAGCTTGGCAACGTAAGAGAGGATCATATCGAGCTGCTCGGTCATCAGGTCGAGCTCCTCGCTTGCCAAATGCAGCCGCGCCAGGTGGGCGACATGCTCGACTTCTTTTCTGGTTATTCGCATCACTAAATAGTTAATTAATGAGGTTGTTGTGGCCGAACTGATCTGAGCCGGCCGATATGGCCAGATACTCCGGACTGAACCGGGAGAGATGGTCGGTAAACACACCGACGATATCTGTGTCGAACTGGGTACCGGCGCAACGGTTGAGTTCCTCGATGGCTTCCTCCACGTTCATATTGCGCCGGTAATTTCTGCTCGATGTCATCGCATCATAGCTGTCAGCCACAGTAATGATTTTGGTTAACTCGTCAAGATCTGCACCGCCCAGACCATCGGGATATCCCATCCCGTCTATGCGCTCATGGTGGTGACGGATGATGAACTGCTCGCGCTCCATAAACCCAAGCGGTTTGATGATATTGGCCCCGACGCTGGGATGCTCGTTGATGAGCTGCCGCTCCTCATCGCTCAGTGGACCTTTTTTCTGGATACAGGAGAGATCGATGACCAGCTTGCCGATGTCATGAAACTGGGCCGCCCGTCGCAGCACGATGAGATCCTGACCGTCGAGATGCATGGCGGTCCCCAGCATGGACGCATAACTGGTCACCCGCATGGTATGCCCGGCCGTGTAATAGTCCTTTTCCTCCATGGCCCGCTGCAGGCTGCTCATCAACTGGACGGTGGCATTTTCCAGACTGTCGCTGTAGGCCCGCAGCAGTTTGTTCTGTTCTTCGAGCTGCAGGGTCTTGCGCCTGACATCATCTTCAAGCGCCTGTTTGTACCTTTGCTCCTGCAGGACATAATTCCTCTTTTCAACCGCCCGTCTGATTTTCACATTGAAAATATCCAGATCTTCGATGGGCTTACAGAGAAAATCGTAGACCCCCATGTTGATTGCCCTGACGGCATCGGCCATGGAGCCTGACCCGGTCAACAGGACGATGGGAATTTCCGAGCCCCCTCTGTTGAGCTCCTCAATGGCTTCAAAGCCATTGAGGTCGGGCATGTGGATATCGAGAAGAATGACGTCGAAGGACTCATCCACCCTCCGCAGAAGCTCCTTTCCGCCCAGGACCCCAACGGCCTCATAGCCAAACATTTCCAGAATCTGTACTACGGCGCTACATACCAGGTCATCGTCATCGGCGACGATGATCCGTGCTGCTTTTTCCTGTTCCACAGACATTACCCTTTCACCTCAGATGTTCCAGTGGCTGCCCGCTGCTTCGATGGCGCGGCCAATAGCATCGTGGGAGTTGTGGCTGTTTATGAACTGTGCGGCCGTTGCATCATCAAGGTAGAATTCGCTATCATCGTCGGTCAGCGGTCCGCCGAGCAGCTCGGACAGGACAGCCAGAGCCCCGTCTCTTTGTCCCTTGAGGTTATAGCCTCCCTCCAGGGTCACCAGCAGGCGGCCCCGACAGACCTCCTCGGCGAGGCCAAGCAGCGCTCGGGTCATGTAGGCAAAACCAGCCGGGCCCACCGACATTGAACCCAGGGGATCGCCGTGATAAATATCAAACCCGGCAGATACAAGAATGAGTTGAGGCTGATAGGCGCGCCCCACCGGAATGACGATATCGTTGAATATAGCTGCGTACTCGTGGTCGCCAAACCCTCCCGGCAGCGGGATGTTGACGGTGTACCCCTCACCTTCGCCGATACCGGTTTCCTGTAACGCACCGGTTCCCGGATAGTAAGGAAACTGATGGGTGGAGAGGTAGAGGACAGTGCTGGTGTCATAAAAAGAAAATTGGGTGCCGTTACCATGGTGCAGATCCCAGTCGATGATCATTATCCGTTCAAGATTATGGCCGGCAGCTGCATGCCAGGCGGCTACCGCGATGTTGTTGAAGAGGCAGAACCCCATGGCCCGGTCTCTTTCGGCATGATGGCCCGGGGGCCTGACCAGGGCAAAGCCGTTGTCAATCTCACCCTCCAGCAGCAGATCAACCCCGCTGATCACCGCCCCCGCAGCCAGCAGGGCCGCCTCGTAGGATTGGGCCGAAGTGGCGGTATCCTGGTCGAGATAATCGTATCGTCTGCCGGAGGTGTCCGCCACGCGTCTGATCAAGGCCTCCCCATGGTTCTTTTCTAAATGGCCCAGATCTGCCGGCCCGAAATCCGGAAACACGAATTTCTTACGGTGCTCAGGTTTTTCGATAAAATCATAGATTACCCTGAGGCGATCGATTCGTTCCGGATGGTTGGGTCCGGGATCGTGCATCAGAAACAGATCATCCTTGAAAATTGCCGTTTTCCTCATAACCTCACCCCTGGGGCCGCTGATTTCGTTGCTCCCGTCAGTCCCTCTCCCCCGATGACACGGCGCTTATTCTGCGCCCGCCGCCATGACTCCATCCTCACGTCACCCTGGATCAATCATAATCCACCTGCCCAACTTAAGTCGCTATAATAAAAAAAAAGGCCGTATTCTCCAAAAGGAAAATTCGGCCTTTCCTGATCCTTGGTGAAAATTAGTTTACATGGGTACGATCAGCTTGTTGGTTTCCTCATTCCAGCTGACCACCAGGTACCAGACAAGCATGGCCAGGGCGATCAACAACAGGGTCGGGCCATACCCCATGACTTCGGGCATATACACGAATTTGCCGAGAACACCGTCAGCCTCGAATTCATAATCGCGGACCCAGGAGGTCATGATGGAGGAGGCAATGCCAAAAAACGGCACCACAATCATCAGCTTGACCTGCCCCTCTCCGACCCGCCACAGGGTTCCCGAGCCGCAACCGCCGGCAAACATGGCGCCAAGACCGAAGATAAACCCGCCCAGCACGCCGCCCCAGCCGAAAGTGCCCCGCACATAGTTTATCGGGGCCAGTACCGCTTCGCCCTCGGCGCGATAAGGTACCTCGTATTTGAGGATGGCCGCCCCGACAGCGACCACCAAAATGGAAAGCATCACCGACTTGGCCATGGTGGTGTCGCCGGTCATGTGCGGTTCACGGAACCCCTGAACCATGCACCAGCGGCCCCGCTGCATCGCATACCCCAGTGCGGCGGCGATCAAAATAAGACCGCTCATCGAGGCCACATAATCGCTGTCCTCGTTACCTGCAAAATTGTATGCGGTATAGAGAAGAAACAGAGTTGCTGCCGCGCCGAACAGGTAAATGAGCGGCCTCGGGAAATCGATGGTTTTGGCGCCGCCGTCCCCCCAGCTGATGTGCTCCATTTCCAGGTAGAGAAGCTTCAGGCCCAGCACGACTCCGAAAATCAGGCCCAGCATCATGGAAAAACCGTTGGCCCCGAGGTTGCCGATGGCGTTGTAGAAGCCGCCCACGTTGCAGCCGCCCGCCAAGGTCGCACCTATACCCATCAGAAGACCGGCGATCACCGCCTTGACCATTTCCCGGTAAGGCGGAATACGAAGAGCGAATTCTTTGCCGACACAGGCAGAAACAAAAGCGCCGAGCACAAAACCTATGCCGATCACCGACCCTGTGTTGGCCAGAAGGGCGCGGGGAGCCTCCTCGTAATAAACAAAGAAGCCGGCCTCGGTGCCCAACACCGAGGTGATCGAGTACATTATCCAGTCACCCCAGTTGCGAATCGCGCCGACCGCCCCCCAGGGTCTCCACCAGGCCATGATCATCACCGAGAAAAAACCGACAACCAGCCCGGTCACGGTAGCATTCCACTCCGTTTCACAGAAGATCTTGTAGAGATCTTTGGCCTTCTGGGCCAACACGCTCTGTTCGCTCATAGAGTCCTCCTGAAATTTCAGTCCTTGGGGAAATTTTTAACTTCCAAGCTTTACCTTTGCTTTTTCTTTTTGTCAATAGTGCGACAACGTGGTACATCTCTGTTTTTACGTTGTTATTCTACCTTCCGTTTTGGTTTGACATAACAATTTATTATGCTAAAAACTAGTATGGATGTGGTACTGAAGCTGGGTTCATTTTTTACTTTGTTTAGAGGGAGTAAAGACTCGAACAAATTACCCTATTCGGGTGAATCATGAAACATAATCAGGAGGCTTGAAATGAGTGATGTTAAACAGGTAGCAGCAGATGTAGTAGCCGATTCGGTTCTCGACGCAAAAGGATTGAGCTGCCCGATGCCGCTTCTGCGTACCAAAAAGGAAATCGGTAAACTGAAAAGCGGCGAAGTCCTGCAGGTTGACGGCACCGATCCAGGCTCGCGCAACGATATTCCGGGCTGGTGCGACCGTGCCGGCCATGAATATCTGGGTGAAAAGGAAGAGAGCGGGTTCTTCAGTTTCTTTATCAAGAAGGGCTAGGCCCCACTTATACTTTTCGGAATTTACCTGACCCCTGGTGCACCCTACATCAGGGGTCCTCTTTTACCGGTCGTCCGCCCGGTGCGGACAAGGAGGCAGGAAATGGCAAAAAGTCTAGGTATTTTTGTTACCAACCCCGACAACTTCGCCCATGTAATGGGCATCACCAAAGCGGCCAAGGCGAAAGGCTCAAAGGTAAAGGTGTTTTTTACCTGGACGGCAACCCATAATGCAAAAGATCCGGCTTTTCCGGAGCTTTGCGAACTGGCCGATGACGTGTCAATCTGTGTCGACAGCTATAAGAAACAGGGATACGATATCGAGGATATTCCCCAGGGTCTGACCAGCAAGGAAATGGCAACCCAGGCGCAACACGGGATCATTATCGAAGATTACGACTGTTATATCAGCTTATAGAGGGAGATATCATGGAATATAAAAAATGTTGTTTCATTTACCGGCACAAGGATTACGCCGTTGACGGCATGCGCTCCGCCCTCGGCCTGGCGGTGGAAAATATGTATTCTTACGGGGTCGTCATGGACGCCGAGATGGAAAAACTCGACGAACACAACCTGGAAAGCCTGGAGATGCTCAGGGACATGGAGGGAGATATTTACTCAACTGTGCCTGCCAACGTCGAGAAAAACGGTCTTGAACCGATTGACCTGGAAGAACTTGGCGAAAAACTCAGGGACATGGATATCATCGTTCCCTACGGACTGAAATAGAGGAGGGATCATGAAAATATTAAACGTTTATCGCTCCGCACCCGACGAGACGGTTAAAAAGCTGGTTGAAATAGTAACCAGAGACAGAGAAAGCGACTCTTTTGATCTTACCGTAGAGAGTCCCGATTATGATGCACTGGTCGACAAGATTTTCGCCGCCGATCAGACAATCTGCTGGTGGTAATCACTTGTCCCCCGGTTCTGCCGGGGGATTTTTTTTACCTGTCAGACAACGCATGACCGCATCGTGCACCACCGGCCGCACTTTTCTTATTCCCTCCATGCTCTGCCCCTGTCTGACCCGGTTGGTCAACAAAGACACCGCCACCTCTTTATCCACATCGATCCAGAAGGAAACACCGGTATAGCCGAGATGGCCTATGCTTTTGGGGGAAAAATAACGGCCGCTGCTGGACCCGAAAGGCGACACCATACTAAAACCACAACTCCAGTCCGACTCCCCCACCCGGGCCGCTGCTCTTGTAAAAGTCTCCGACGAAAAAGGCAGCCTGCTCTTCCTGTGGTGATATAGATGCAGGTATTCTTCACAAAGCTTGAGAACTCCCTGAAGGGAGCCAAACAAGCCAGCGTGGCCGGCCACGCCCCCCAAGGCGCGGCAATTATCGTCGTGCACCAGGCCTGTTAAGGGCTCCTTGCTCCACGAACAAGACCCCGTGGATACCATCCCTCCACCTTGTCTCTGCTTCTTCTGAGGGTTAAAAAAAAGATTTTTTTCAACCCCCGCAGGCTCAGCTCTGTCTCTTATACACATCTCCGAGCCCACGAGACCATTCACGCTATCGGGTATGCCGGCGTCTGGGTGGGAGG
>JARFQM010000430.1 GCA_029287755.1 Desulfofustis sp.
ACATCCTGGCAGGACCCCCTGACCTGACGAATCAATACTGAAAAAGGAGAATGGAATGAAACGCCTTGCAATGATGTGCGTTGTACTGGCTGCGTTCATGCTCAGCACCACCACCCTGGTCGCCGGGGCTCTGGAAGAGATCCAGAAGAGAGGTACACTGCGTGTCGGTATGGAACCGGGCTACATGCCGTTTGAACTCACCAACAAGAAAGGTGAGATCATCGGTTTTGACGTCGACATGGCCAAGCGCATGGCCAATGCCATGGGAGTGGAGCTGGAGCTGGTCTCCACCGCCTGGGACGGGATCATCCCCGCACTTTTGACCGACAAGTTCGACATCATCATGTCGGGTATGACGCTGACCCAGGAGCGCAACATGTCGATTAACTTCGCCCAGCCTTATATCATCATCGGTCAATCGGTGCTTGTTAACAATAAACATGAAGGAACCGTGGCCTACTACAAGGATCTCAATGATCCTAAGTATACTGTCGGCTCCAAGCTTGGCACTACCGGCGAGCAGGCCACCAAGCGGCTGCTGGGCAATGCCACCTACATCAGCTACGAGACCGAGCAGGAAGGGGTCATGGAACTTCTGAACGGTAAAATTGATGCCTTCGTCTATGATCTGCCGTTCAACGCCATCGCCAACGCCGAAAAAGGCGGTGGAAAGATCTTTCACCTCGACAAGCCGTTCACCAACGAGCCGTTGGCCTGGGCCGTCAAGAAAGGTGATCATGATTTTCTGAATTGGCTGAATAACTTCATGTTTCAGATTAGAAACGACGGAACCTACGAAAGGATTTACAACAAATGGTTCGGGGACGATTCCTGGCTAAAAGAAATTCAATAGAGGCTGACATCAGGTGAATGCCGCAGAGAAGGTATGGCCCTGGAATCTCCTGCTGGCCGCCATATTGATCGGGGCGGCCGCAGGAATTTATGGCTCGGTACAGCGTATCGACTACGAATGGCGCTGGTACCGAGTCCCCCAATACTTCCTGTATAAAGGTGAAGATGTTATAAAAACGCCCTTCGACGGGGTGGTGAAAGAGGTTTCGGTGGCAGGGAGCGATGCGGTGGTCGAGCTCGAATCCCTTGATGGCGAACAGCAGCAAGTAACCGTCGACGCCGAGACCATCAAGGTCGATAGTGGTGATGACCTCTTTGACGGCGATACCATCGGCTACGTCTATCAATGGCGGATGGGCCCGCTGCTCACCGGTTTGTGGACCACCCTGTGGATCTCGGCACTTTCCAGCGTATTCGGTTTGATCATCGGCCTGGTCGCCGGGTTGATGAAGATTTCCAAGAACTACACGGTCAGAACACTGGCCGCCATTTATGTCGAGGTGATCAGGGGGACGCCGCTGCTGGTGCAGATCTTCATTGCCTATTTCTTTATCGGCACGGTCTTCAACCTGGACCGAAATGTAGCGGGAATTGGCGCATTGGCGCTTTTTGCCGGGGCCTACGTGGCTGAAATCATCAGGGCCGGCATCCAGTCCATTGCCAAAGGCCAGATGGAGGCTGCCCGGTCACTTGGGATGAGCCTACCCCAGGCGATGATAGACGTCATTCTGCCCCAGGCCTTCAAACGAATTCTACCGCCGCTGTCCGGCCAATTCATCAGTCTTATCAAGGATTCTTCTCTGGTATCCGTCATTGCCATCACCGATCTTACCAAGTCGGGTCGCGAAATTATCACTTCGACCTTTGCCACTTTCGAGATCTGGTTGGTGGTTGCCGCCATGTACTTGATTGTCACGTCGGTCCTGTCGCAATTCGTCTTTTATCTCGAGCGGAGGTACAGAGTCAGTGATTAGAGCAGAAAATGTCACAAAAATATTCACTGGCCGCGGGGTCGTGGTTCGTGCGGTCGATGATGTGTCGACAACGGTAGAAAAAGGTGAAGTGGTGGTGGTCATCGGTCCGTCGGGATCCGGTAAATCGACTTTTATCCGCTGCATCAACGCCTTGGAAATGTTCAACGAGGGGCATGTCTATATTGATGGAGTCGATATTGCCGACAAAAAGACCAATATCAACAAGATCAGGGCCGAGGTGGGCATGGTATTCCAGCAATTCAACCTTTTTCCACATAAAACAGTGCTGGAAAACCTCACTCTGGCCCAGCAGCGGGTACGAAAGCGAAGCAAGAAAGAGGCTCGGGAAAAAGCCCGAATGCTTCTGAACAAGGTAGGGATTGCCGAGAAGGAGGGGGAGTACCCTTCGAGGCTATCAGGTGGGCAGCAGCAACGGGTGGCGATAGCCCGGGCCCTGGCCATGGATCCCAAGATCATGCTTTTTGACGAGCCGACCTCGGCACTGGATCCGGAAATGGTAGGCGAGGTGCTGGATGTAATGAAGACGCTGGCCAGGGAAGGCATGACCATGATGGTTGTCACCCATGAGATGGGCTTTGCCCGAGAGGTCGCCGACCGGGTACTTTTTATGGACGAGGGGAAAATGGTCGAGGAGGGGACTCCGGAGCATTTCTTTACCGCGCCTCGAGAAGATAGAACTAAGCTGTTTCTGAAACAGGTATTGTAATAATTGTAAATGCTATTTAGCAGGAGGAAAAACATGCGTTTAAGCAAAATTCTAACCGCAGTGCTGCTCGGTATCGGGCTCTGCGTTTCACAGGCGTCGGCCGAGGATATGAACGTCGGATTCGTCTACGTGTCGCCAATCGGCGATGCCGGTTGGTCCTTCGCACACGATCAGGGGCGTCTGCAGGTGGAGGAGATGGAAGGCGTCACAACTTCCTACGTTGAGGCGGTTGCCGAAGGCCCTGACTCTGAGCGCGTCATGCAGAATATGGCTCGCAAGGGATACGACGTGATTTTCGCCACCAGTTTTGGCTACATGGATCCGATGCTCAAAGTTGCCAAGCAGTTCCCCGACACCACCTTTATGCATTGTTCAGGGTTCAAGATGGCGGACAACATGGGCAACTATTTCGGCCGTATGTATCAGGCCCGCTATCTCTCCGGCATGGTTGCCGGGGCCATGACCAAATCCAACACGATTGGTTATGTAGCCGCGTTTCCGATCCCCGAAGTAATCAGGGGCATTAACGCCTTTACCCTCGGTGCCCAGTCGATGAATCCCGAGGCTACGGTCAGGGTGGTGTGGACCAAGACCTGGTACGACCCCGCCACCGAGAAGGAGGCAGCCAAATCGCTGCTCGATGTGGGTGCCGATGTGATTGCGCAGCACCAGGACTCTCCCGGTCCGCAGGAAGCTGCCCAGGAAAAAGGTGTGTACTCCATCGGCTACAACTCGGACATGAGTGCATTCGCCCCCAATGCCCATCTGACCGCCCCGATCTGGAACTGGGGACCGTTCTATGTCGATACCGTCAAAAAGGTACAAGCCGGCACCTGGAAGGCTGAGGCTACCTGGCCTGGTCTGAACGACGGCATCGTCGACCTGGCCCCGATGAGCGACATGGTTCCTCAAGAGGTGCAGGATAAAGTCATGGCCAAGAAAGAGGCCATCAAGGGCGGCGAGAAAGTTTTTGTGGGTCCAGTAAAAGATCAGGAGGGAGCTGAGAAAGTCGCTGCCGGTGCTGCCATGAGCGACGAGGAGTTGCTCGGTATGACCTGGTTCGTCCAGGGAGTGATCG
>JARFQM010000452.1 GCA_029287755.1 Desulfofustis sp.
GTGTATAAGAGACAGAGCGAATGTTCACCCAGCCCTGTACTATTCCCGAGCGTCTCCATTACACGCTCGCCCCGGAAGGTCAGCAGCAGGCGACGCTGCTGCTGATGCCCGCCTGGATTGACGGAAAATACAGCGGGGTCAAGATGGTCAACATCTACCCCGGCAACTCTGCCAAGAACCTGCCGACAATCCTGGGAATCTACCTGTTGATGGACGGCGCCACCGGCGAACTGCTCGCTCAGTTGGAAGGAGCCGAACTCACCACCCGCAGGACCGTCTGCGCCTCGGCTCTGGCCTCGAAATACCTGAGCAGAACCGATGCCAGCCATCTCCTTATCGTCGGCACCGGCAGATTGGCGCGCTATCTTGGCTTCGCTCATCACGCGGTTCGCCCCTTGACAAGGATCTCCATCTGGGGCAGAACCCGGGACAAGGCAGTCGAGGTGGCCGAAATCTACCGCGCCTCCGGCTACGATTGTGCTGTCATCGATGATCTTGAGGCAGCCTGTGGCGACGCCGATATCATCAGCTGCGCGACCATGTCGCCAGAACCGCTGATTTTCGGCAGCTGGCTGAAGCCGGGGACGCATCTTGACCTGATCGGAGCATTCAAACCCGAGACGAGGGAGGTGGACGACCAGGCAGTTGTCAGGTCCACTCTCTTCGTTGACACCCGGGCCGGAGCCCTGGCAGAAGCCGGAGATCTGCTGATCCCCATGGCCAAGGGCCTTATCGACCGTAATGATATTGCCGCAGAACTGCAAGAGTTGGTTTCGACGAGCCATCCCGGAAGAATCGATGCCGATGAGCTAACCCTGTTTAAATCGGTGGGTAGCGCAGTCGAGGACCTGGCTGCTGCAGTTAAATGTTACGAAACCGTCGTCAAGGCAGGGAATTGAGCGACCATTACTCGGGATAAGGAAAAAGCCATGATGAATATCGTCTTTGACCTGGCTAAACGCGTCAGGTCCGAAATACGCGCCGCTATGTGGTCAATACTGCTTGTCCATCTCGTCTTCACGGCACTCGGCATTATCCTTTTCACCCCGTTGCTCGGTGCGCTGGGTCGTCTGCTGCTGGCGCTCTCTTCCGCCGAGGTCCTGGCCGATACCGACATCATCTATTTCCTGGTCTCCCCTTTTGGCATGGCTGCACTGGTGGTGTTCGGCGCGATGCTGATCACCATCGTGATCTTCGAGCAGGCGGCAATGATGCTCACCTATATCGCCGCAACCGAAGAAAGTGAAGAAGATCTCCCCGGCATACTTCGCTATACGGCCGCACGGGCGATGATAATTTTCCAGTTTTCCGTGCTGCTCGTCCTCCGCCTGCTGGTCATCATCCTCCCGTTTCTCGCCGCTGGCGGGGTGATTGGTTGGCTTGCCCTGACCAAGTACGACATCAATTACTATCTGGCCCACAAGCCGCCTGTCTTTTACCTTGCTGCAGTACTGATCGGAGCACTTCTTCTGATTATGGCCTTCGTGGTGATCAGGAAACTTCTGTCCTGGTCCCTTACCTTGCCGCTGATTCTTTGGGGCAAGGCCTCCCCGGGAGAATCGTTTGCGCAGAGCACCAGGCTGGTCAGCTCCAATAAAAAGCTCGTCGCCCTCACCCTCATAAGCTGGGGAGTGAGCATTCTCCTTCTGTCCCTGCTGGTGTTCGGACTGGTACAGATACTCTCCAGCAACATTATTCCGCTCTTCTACAACAGAATGACCTTACTGCTCATGGTTCTTGGTTTTCTGATTGCCCTCCTGGTGTTGGGAAATTTTTTCATCACTGCGCTGGCCTCGGGCAGTTTGGCCGGACTGCTGGTCGAACTGTCTCGCCACTTTGGCATGCCCGCGTCGGTCGAGGGCCTGGGTGGAGTAAGAAAACCCTGGCAACTGCGATTGACCAAGTCCCGCCTGGCTCTCGTCTGCGGTGGCGGCGCTCTTGTTTCACTACTGATCGGTGTGGGGTTGGTCAACTCCATTCAACCGATTGATGACGTCACCGTTGTTGCCCATCGCGGTGCAGCAGGAAGAGCGCCGGAAAATACCATGGCTTCGATAAAAGCGGCCATCGAAGACAAGACCGACTGGGTTGAAATTGACGTCCAGGAAACGGCTGACGGCCGGGTGGTGGTCGTGCATGACAGCGATTTCATGAAGCTGGCCGGGGTTGATCTCAAGGTCTGGAATGGTACCCTGGAAGAAATCCAGAACATCGATGTGGGGAGCTGGTTTGCCCCGGAGTTTTCCGCTCAGCGGGTACCAACCCTGATCGACGTGCTGAAAGCGTCCAGAGGCAAAGCCCATGTGGTGATCGAGTTGAAATATTACGGCCACGATGAGCAATTGGAACAGCGGGTGATCGACATTGTCGAGCAGCTGGACATGAGCGGGGAGGTCGCCATCATGTCGCTTAAATATGACGCTGTGCAGAAAGTCAGAAAGCTCAGGCCAGACTGGAACATCGGCCTGCTGTCCGCCCAGGTTTTAGGTACTATGAGCAATCTCGACGTCGACTTTCTGGCGGTCAATATGGCGATGGCCAGCCCCACCTTCATACGCACCAATCAGGGGGCTGGAAAGCAGGTGTTCGTCTGGACAGTCAACAGTAAAATGTCGATGTTCAGGATGATGTCTCTGGGCGTTGACGGGATCATCACCGACGAGCCCGCGCTGGCCAGACAAGTGATGGCCGAGCGCTCCGAGCTCAACGTGGTCGAGCGTCTTCTTATACACACCGCGGTTATTTTGGGTAAACCGCTGCCCCAGAAAAACTACCGGGATCAATCCCCCTGAACCCATGGCTGTAAATCAAAAACTCTTTTTCCGACTCATCTCCTGTGCGCTAGTGCTGCTCACCATCACAACCTGGGCGAGGGGAGAAGCTCCGGCCTCCTCAGAATCGCTGCTCGACGATCTTGAGCGTTCGCTGGAAATGGGTCGTCACGAACGGCTGCTGACCGAAAAACTTAACCCTGCCCATCAGCTGTCCGCGTTCACCACCGACGGATGCAGCGGCGGGCTTTCGGTGGGCTGGAACTACCTGGCGCAGAAGATCGACTTTCTGCAAGAAGTTCACGGCGACCTGCCCCCCTGGGAATCCTGCTGTATAAGCCACGATCGCCTCTATCATAAGGCAGGAGATAAAGACATCTCCGCCGAGATGAGCTTCGAGGCACGGAGACGGGCGGATGAAGTGCTGCGCGCCTGCGTAATCGACACTGGTCTCAGCCGCGCCCCGGAACTCTCAGGGCAGTATGGCTTGTCGCTGGAAGAGATTGGACAGGTGTACCGCGTCATTGGCGACTTGATGTACCGGGCCGTCCGCATCGGCGGAGTACCCTGCTCGGGACTGCCCTGGCGTTGGGGGTACGGCTGGCCCGAATGTAACTGATTTGAGGAACTCATGAGCAGAGAATATTGTTTTAACCTGACGATTCCCCTGGCGGATCTCGACACGGTCGAGGGGCTGCTTGCGCAGGCGAGCCGGAATCAGCCCGCCATGCGGGTAAGCCGAAAAACGGACAGGCACGGCTGCGCCCGCTATTATCTCAGTTTTCCCTTTTCCGAGAACCGACCCGATCTCGCCTTTGAGAAATGGTTTTCAGAATACCAGCAGAGTGATTGGGAGCTGTACGGTCCGAACCCGGGACGCTGGGGGCTGATTTAACCTCGCCGCCGCTCCCGGAATGCAGTTCTCCCCAGGCCTTATCTCTCGGCAGAAAATTTGCGGTTCTATTTTCAGATCCGTTGGATTATTGTTTTAATTAAGTCCCGGTTACGCTCACAGAAACCTCGTATGGTGGAACCATGAAACAGCGCAGCGACTCAGCCATCAAACTCGGCAAACAAGAGGCGGAACGGTTCATCACCGAAGAACAGATCGATTACGACCCGTTCATTGCCATCAGCGATCTGCACTTGGTCCGCAAGACGGTGCCGATAAGCTTCGCTTCATTCAAAAAGACGATCACCGACCTGGATCCCGATTTGTGGTTGGCCATCGAGGAATCGGTTCACCGGCTGGCAGACGATCAGCAAGAAGCTGTCGATCTTGACGCCTATGCAGAGGGATTTTCCGAAGGGGTGGCCGCCGTCTGGGAGAAGATACGAGACGACGTACTCTAGATACACATTGCCTAAAACAAGTTCAGTTTTCAGGGATTAGACCCGCTCCTTCACAGGGCTGCGCAATTTTCTGCCGACAACCATGTAAAGCGACACCGAGCAGAGGATGACATAGCCGAACATCTCGACATTTCTGGTCCTGAAGACGAAGGAGAGGGCAACGACCATGCAAGCACACATGGTGAAAAACAGCGGCCGTGGCACCTGCCGTATGATCACCCGGCCAAAATGAGCAAACTGCAGATGACTCACCATCAATCCCACCGAAACAGCGGCCCCTCCCCAGAGCAGCGGCGGATAGTCTACCACCAGGACGCTGCCGAGGACGATAAGCGCCCCGGCCGGGCTCGGTAAGCCGTTGAAAATGCCTTCGGGCAGGTCAGTCCGCTTCTTGTCAACGGTTACGAATCGAATAAGCCTGAAGGCCACTCCCGCAAGATATACGGCAGCGAACAGCCAGGCCAGCGAGCCACCTGATTTGATGATCATATAGGCCGGCGCCAGCCCGAAACTGACGAAATCGGCAATATCGTCCATCAAAGGGCCGATTTTCGTGCCGCCGTGCTTCTCCGCCATCCTGCCGTCGAATAGATCGAACAGCTGCCCCATGATAATGATACAGATGGCCCAGGCAAAGTAATTTTGATAGGTCAATATCAAGCTGGTAATGCCGCAGATAAAATTCAGGGTCGAGAGGATATCGGCATAGAGCCGGTTGGGAACGAACTTGAAGACAATGGATGCCGAGGCCAGGATGATGATGCCCACCAGGACTTCATCGCTGATATTGTATATTGGCGGGATATCGACAATATCATCGAGCAGGGCACAGAAATTGACCAGCCCGAAGCAGATGATCGCCTTGATCTTGCCGAAATTATTGGCAGCCCCTGAGGTCTTCAGCAGATCCAGAATCCGGCGAGCCAGAAACTGACCGAACAGTTCGATAATCACCAGCATCCAGATCAATTTGACGGAGATGATTCCTTTGTAGGCAAAACCAATTAACGGCGGCAGATAGGTCAGTTTGTCACACAGCGGATCCAGCCACTCTCCAAGCTTCGTACCAAGGTTGCACTTTCTGGCAATGACCCCGTCAACGCCGTCGAGTATGGCAGCGAAGGTGAAAATGACGATGCCGATGTTTTCGTGACCGAGGAAGAAATAAAGCAATAAGCCGACCATAGCCATGGCGGTTCGCCAGTAACAGACGGCGTTGGGATGCAGCAGCCACAAGTTGCGACCAATATAATCCTGCAGCGGCTGTTTATTGATCGCCCGGGAAAACCAGACGAAGAAGCCGACTCCCAAGAGAACCGAAAAAACGATGACCAAAAATCTTTCCATGACTGTTTACAGTATCAGCATACCTGCCGACACCTGGTAGATGGTTCAACGTTCAGACGAGCGTGGCAGCCGGGCCGCGCCTGCAGGGGGTAAATCCCCGGGCACCCAGTGGTTCCGCCCCACAAGGCCGTGCTCGGGGGCTGTTCGAGCAGCACTTCCCCGTGGCCGGGTGACAGATTCAAGTGGTGGTACCGATGGAGTGACGCAGCAGATCCAGAAGGGTCGAGTACTCCAGGGCAGATTCATGGGTTGCCATCAGGTCCACCGGCGGCGCCATTCCATGTTCAAGGGCCTCCTGCCAGCGTGACGCGCAGAGGCACCAACGATCTCCGGGCTTCAGGCCGGCGAATCCATAGAGCGGCATTGGCGTACTTAAATCATTGCCAACCCTTTGGGAAAATTCGAGAAATTCTTCCGACACCAGCACGCACACCCCATGCACGCCAACATCTTCCGGGGTCACTTTACAACTGCCTTCCCGGGTAAAGCCGGTGAGCGGGTCCAGACTGCAGATCTGCAGCGCAGAGCCCAGCACATTCTTATGTTCAGTCATATTTTTTCAGTTTAATGTCCTGAGATATTTATATTTTCTTGAGCGAATCAGGAACTCGTCCGAGAACTCGCTTCGGCCATGGTACAATACCCCCTTCTCCTGGTCAATCCGATCAAACACTAAAGAAGTTAGACATCTTTTCTTTATTGACAATCGCAAATATGTTAGGCTGATACAAGCGTTTTTTAAAGCGGATTTTGACAGCAGATAGGCAGAAAAAGCTTTAACGGGGAGTCACCATGCCGGTTATTACGCTCAAATACAAAGATACGGTGCTGGAGAGATATCAGATCGGAATCGGGCAAACACTCACCATTGGCAGAAACGAGTCCAATGACATCGTCATAGACAATCTCGCTGTCTCTGCTAATCACGCGAGGATCGAATCGGTATCCGCCAGTTTTATCATCAAAGATCTGCAGAGCACCAACGGCACCTTTGTCAACGAAAAGCTTGTTTCCGCGCATGGTCTAAGAAATAACGACGTGATATTGATCGGCAAGCACACCCTGCTGTTTGACCGCTCAGACCTCGATCAACAGACCGCCAGGGAAGATAGCGAAGATCTCGATGAGAAAACCCGCTATCTCGACACGGCCGAATATCGCGAACTGATAGAAAAGGCCAAGAAAGACCCCCAGCATAGCCCTTCCTATGCTGGTACCGCGGTGAGCCGCGACTACAGCGGCGGGCTGCTGACCAGGATCTGGAGAAGCTTGTTCGGCTGAAAATTACTCCGAGAAAAGTTTGTTGAGCTTTTTCTTCATGCTGTGTCCAAAGCGGCCAATGTCGCTGCGTCCGAGTTCCTCTTTCAACGACAGTAGATAGTAGTGATCGGGAATAACCTGCAGCCCCCGTCTTACGTAAACCTCGGCCGATTTGTAATCGAAATCTCGAAAGGCCTCCTCAGCCATTTTTGCGTAGCCGTCGGCAATGTCCCTGAGACCTTTGCGGACCAGCGCATTGTCCGGCTCAATACGGGCAATCTCATTGTAGTAGTAATAGGCGGAATCATTGGCCGGGGTGGACAGCTTGTTGGCGTCCAGACAGAGTCGGGCTTTCTCGGAAAGTTCGTAAATGTGATCCTGCCGTTCTCTGTCGATTCGGTTTTTAACCTCAACCAGCCGACGATAATTGGGGATAACGCTTAACCCGGCGGCGACATAGTCTTCGGCCCGGTTAAACCGTTTGTCAGCCAACGATTCTTCAGCCAGGGTGGAGTATTTTTCACAGATCAGCCTGAGTCCGTCAATCGCCACCTTGTCACTGGGATCAAGGAACAGAATCTCATTGAAATAGGCCTGGGCACTCTGTTTCTCCGGCTGAATCAGCCGGCCCTGCCGCATAGCTTGCAGGGCTTTGGCGTGGAGAGATTTGAGCTGCTGCTGCGTGGCCAGGGCGTCGGCCTGGGCCTCGAAATTGCGGCTCCGACCGACACTCTCGACCTGTTCAGTAGTGGCAGGCGGACGCTCCACTCGTGCCGTTTCTTTCCCTGCTGCAGGAGCACCTGTTGGCACCGGGCGCTGACTGGTTCCCGAAACGGGCTTCTTTTTCTTTAGCTCCCGCTTCTTCAGAACCGGCACCTTGATTGCCTCCCGGACCACGGTCTGGGCCGCTGCCACCTCTTCGACTGGTGCCTGAGCCGGCTCAACCTCAGGTTCCACAGGCTCGACCGACTCCTGCTGCAGCACGTCCTCCACAATTGCCGGAGCCTCTGTTTCCACCCCTTTTTCTGCGCCCCCCTCTCCTTTGTCAGCCGCGGCTGCCGGCTCCACATCTGGCTGAACCGCTTCCCGGTCCAGTGCAGAAACTGTCGGCTCCGCACCTTTCTCAACGGTTTCCGGCAGCGCCTTCGGAGTCACTGAAGATGACCCCATCTCTTCCGGCTGATCCGGGGCTAAAAAAAATATACTCACCAGCAGCACCAGGGCTGCCCCGGCAGCCATCGCGGGGACGGTGCCACGCCGCTCGGCAGCCATATCCCGGACCTGCCGGTATTTGTCTTCTCCCCAGGCTCGCAGACGTGACCAGTAAAGCTTGATCAAGTGCACCGGCGGACGACGCAGCAGCACCGATGTCTTGTCCTCTTCTGCTCCCTCTCCAGGAGAACGGTGATCCCTGACGATGGCTATATCGGTTTTGCCGCACCCAGCTCCAGGTTCGTCGTCTATTCTGAGTACCTCGGCAACCTTTTTGTGCTCGTTGCCAAACTCCAGCGCGAAGAGCTTCCGAATCGTTCCCTTCAGCAGCTGGTGGCCGCCACGCTCCTGCATCTGAAAAAGAAGATCGTCGATAGCGGACTGCATCTCGGCGCAGCTTTGGTATCTGCGGTCGACTTCCACCGCCAGTGCCTGGTCGAGAATGCGGTAGACGGCAGGCTCAAGGTCCGGCAAAATAGTCTTGAGATCGTCATATTCTGCGGTGAGAGACTTTCTGATCAACTCGGCGGTGTCGCCGTGGTACATCCTTTTCCGGCTGATCATCTCATAGAGCAGGATACCGATGGAAAAGATATCTGAACGGGCATCAACATTCTCGCCGGAGAGCCGTTCAGGGGACATGTAGGAAATCTTTCCCTTTACCACCCCTTCCCTGGTTTTGTTATCGAACAGCTCTGCCTTGGCGACCCCGAAGTCGAGGATTTTCACCTTGCCGTCATAGGTGATAAAAATATTGTGCGGGGTCAGGTCCCGGTGGACGATATTGAGCGGTTTATGCTGCAGATCGATCAGGTTATGGGCATACTCCATGCCTTCACAGATCTTGGAGCCGATTACCAGGGCTTCACTGAGTCCAAAGAGTTCTGGGTGTTCTCTGGCACGAACCATCACCGAGTGCAGGTTCTTGCCGAACAGATACTCCATGGCCAGGAAATACTCGCCGTCTATCTCGCCAAAGTCGTAGGTGGCAGCAATGTTTTCGTGCTGGAGAAGGGCAGCCAGACGGGCTTCCCTGATAAAGATATCGACCATTTCCCGGTCGCTGTTGTGCTCGGCCAGGAGTTTCTTGATGACGATCAGTTTCTCGAACCCCTTGTCCCGGGTCAGTTTGCCGCGAAACACTTCGGCCACGCCACCAGACCCGATTTGGTCGAGCAGCAGGTATTTATCACCGAACTGCATCGGCTTTACCAACCCCATCAACTGCCCCGCAGAAGATAAAATGGAGGTACACGCTTACCCAGGCCGGTTATGGTCGCCTGGGTAAAACCACTCATAAAATGATTGCCCGGGTAATCCATTTTGATTATCATTTCGCCGATATTAGCAACGTTTCCAATCCAATACACTTAAATTTCGGATTACACCACACGCCCCGCTGATCCGACACCCCGCCCGGACGATGAAACCATCCTTGCAAATCAGCGCCTGTTGTGAGAGTGACCGGGGGTTAGTACGTTCATATAATGAGGACGTCTGTCTTGTCAACAATGAAGATGGCTACTTCCTGGTAGCCGACGGCATGGGGGGCGAAGCCGCCGGCGAGTTGGCCAGCGCCTTTTTCCGCGATACGGTGGTCGAACTGTTCGGGTCCACCCCCAAGCGCCACCGGACAGACGATGCGTTGCATGAACTGATCGTGGAATGTTTTCAGTCAGCCCATGAGCGGATTCTCGCCCATATCGAACAGGAACCTTCCCATAAGGGAATGGGCTGCACCGCGGAACTTCTGGTTTTTCAGAACGGCCGCATCGTCATCGGCCATGTCGGCGACAGCAGAACCTACCGGCTGCGCAACTCCGAACTCGTGCAACTCACCACCGATCACTCCTTCGTCCAGGAACAGGCGGATCTCGGAATAATCAGCCAGGAGCAGGTCGACAATCATGCCCTGAAGAACCTGATTCTCAGGGTTGTCGGCAGCAGCGAGACACTGGAAGTCGATATGATCGGCAGTGACGTGCAGCCGGGCGATGTGTTCCTGCTCTGCACCGACGGGCTCTCATCCATGGTGGCAAAGGAGCAGATGGCGGAAATCTTGTCCTATGACCTGGTACCCGAAATCAAGGCGACCATGCTTATTGACCAGGCCAATCACAATGGGGGCAGCGACAACATCACCGCCCTGCTTCTCGAGTTCGACACCCCTTAAGTCTGCAGCTGCGCAGGCCTCCGCAGAGGTCCTCCGGGGAACCAAAATTTTTGCACAAAGCCGCGGCGCCGACAGTGGTTGTCAAAGTCATATCATCGGGTGTAATTGCTCAACTCAAGGAGATTATCATCCGGGTCACGTATATAGACTGAGCGTATCGGTCCTCTGGCGCCGGTGCGAGCCACCGGCCCCGCCTCAATCACGATATCACACTGCTTGAAATGCTCGATAACCGTTTCGATCGGCATGTCGGTAATAAAACAGAGATCCGCCGACCCGGCAGTCGGTCGCCCGGCACATGGCTGGAAATCGGCGCCCGCCCGGTGCAGGTTTATTTTCTGATCTCCGAATCTCAGACTTTTTCGATTGCCGTCGAAGGTGATGACCTCAAATCCGAGAACCCGGTGATAGAATTCACAGGCGGCAGCAATATCTTCAACCGTCAGCACCAGATGATCAAGTGTTGTTATCTGCATAGTGTCAATCACCCTTTTTCACTCGGCGCAGTACCTTTTAATTTACCGCCACCATATCAACCAGCCAGCCCGATGCCTGCCGGGGGCTCGGTGATTGACAGGCGCTCCGCGATTAAGTAGGAACCTGGATAGAGTTTCTCATATACCATATCGCAGCACCACATAACAGAGGATAAAGACCGCTATGAGAGCCGTAGTCCAGAGGGTTTCACAGGCTTCCGTCTCGATTCGGGGCGCAAGGGTCGGATCGATTGGCCCGGGCCTCGTCGTCCTTCTCGGTATCCATAAAGAGGATACCGAGAAGGAGATACAGTGGATGACCGACAAAATTGTCCACTTGAGAATCTTTGAGGACGAGAGGGGTAAAATGAACCAATCCCTGGTCGATATCGGTAAAGAGATGCTTATTGTCTCACAGTTCACTTTGTATGGGGACTGCAGAAAAGGCAGGCGGCCCGGGTACTCCTCGGCGGCGCCACCGGAAAAAGCTGAGCCCATGTACCGGAAATTCATTGAGCTGGTGAAAGAGCACAAGATCCAGACAGCGACCGGCCAATTCCAGGAGATGATGGAAGTCAGCATCACCAACAGCGGTCCGGTTACCCTGCTGCTCGATTCGGACAAAACATTTTGACGCCCAATAAATCAACCACAGAGAAGACCTGTATGCAGACCAATTCAGCCACCACCGTCGCCGGTTTTACCCTGAAACGCCGCCACCACATCGAAGAGATAGGCGCCGATGTCCATCTGTTTGAGCATGGCACCCTCGGATGCCCTTTGATAGCGATTAAAAACGACGATACCAACAAGACCTTCGCGGCCGCCTTCAACACCACACCGACCGACTCCACCGGGGTGGCCCATATCCTTGAACACTCGGTCCTGATGGGGTCGCGGAAATATCCGGTAAAAGACGTATTTGGGGAGATGAACAAAGGCGGGCTGATGACTTTTCTCAACGCCATGACCGGGGCTGACATCACTTACTATCCTTTTGCCACCCGCAATCTGAAGGAATACTTCAACCTGATGGATGTCTATTGCGACGTGGTCTTCAATCCGCTGCTCGAGCCTGAAACCTTCGAGCAGGAGGGCTGGCACTACCATAAAGAAAGCCTGCAGAGCCCTTTGCAGCTGCAGGGCGTGGTGTTCAACGAAATGAAGGGAGCCTTCTCGGATCCGATCAGGCTCATATTCCATCACATATTTGGCGGCCTGATGCCCGGCTCCACCTATGCCCATGAGTCCGGCGGAGACCCAAAAATCATCCCCGATCTGAGTTACGATCAGTTCTGTGATTTTCACCGGAAACACTACCACCCGAGTAACTGTACCCTTTTTGTCTACGGCGACGCACCGCTGGAACAGGAACTGGAATTTCTCGACGACCGCTTTCTCAGCAGGTTTGAGACCCGAGAAACTCGCTCCCAGGTCGATCTGGGTTCGATGATCACCAGCCCGGTGACCATTTGCGACCACTATGGCGTGGAGGCGGCCGATCTCGAAGAACGCACCTATCTGGCCGTCGGGACTCATGTCGGGACCGTGGCCGACCGGGAGCGGAACGGCGCCTTTCAGGTGATCGCCAACATCCTCTTCAACTCGGATGGGTCACCCCTTAAGAATAAAATTTTGTCCACAGGAATCTGTAAAGATTTCGGCGGACTCTACCTGTCGTCCTCATGTTTCAACACGGTGATGATCACCTATCTGGTGGGCAGTGAAAAAAAGCATCTCCCTACCTTCGCCAAAGTCTATCAGCAAGCCCTTGAAGAGATTGTACAGGGTGGCCTGGCCACAGATCTGTTGGTGGCTGAACTAAACAAATATGAATTCGGGGTCCGCGAGGACGCGAGCAAGGCCCAGCGGGGCCTCGATCTTCTCAGCAAAGCCCTTGCCGCGTTCAAATACGGGACCGATCCATTCGCCGCACTGCAGACCGAGGAGGTACTCAAGTCTATCCGGGCCAAGGCGCTGAACGAAGGCTATTTTGAAGAATTGATCAACACATCTCTGGTTGATAACCCGGCGACCGTCACCGTGGTACTGGAACCCGACCCTGACAAAATCAGACGGACGGCTGAAGAGGAGCAGGAGCGTATTACCCGCTACGAGAGCCAGTTGGATTCGCAGGCCTTGACTTCACTGGTGGCCCGTACCGAAGAGCTTGTAGCCCGGCAGCAAAAGGCCAACGACGATGCGACCCTGGCCAAACTCCCTCAGCTTGAATTAACGGATCTTCCCGATCGCGCCGACTTTCATGTCGTCAGTCCCGAGCAGTTTTTCGGCCGGCAGACCCTGATCAGTGAGCTGCCGACGAATCGCATTTCCTATCTTGACATTGGCTTCGATCTCTCCAACCTGCCCAGCGAGCATTATCCCCTGCTCGATCTTTTTGGGACGATCATCACCGAGATCGGTACCAGCAAGCTTGATTACATGCAATTTGCCAAAGAGGTCGCCACCTGCACCGGGGGCCTGAATCATTCAATCAACACCTATACGACTTTTGGCACCCCTGACTCTGTGCAACCAATTTTATGGGTGAATGCCAAAATGTTGCCCGAGTACCTGGAAAAAGGCATCGACCTGCTCAGTGATATATTTGCAGATCTGTCCCTGAAGGATCGCGGCCGCATTGGTGAAATTGTCCGCCGTGAATTCGCCTGGGCCGAGCACAGCACCCAGAGCGAAGGCTACGGGCTGGCTTCGACCCGGGTTTTTTCTCATCTCGGTTCGGCAGGCAGGTATCAGGAACTGTATAGCGGTGTGACCGCCTACCGCAGTCTTAAAAAGCTGGCCCTCGACTACCAAAGCCGGGAAGAATCATTTCTGGCAATGCTGGAGCAGATGGCGGGGAGGATTCTCAACCGCACCAATATGGTTATCTCTTTTACCGGTGAAAATCAGGAGATCGAACGTTTCAAAACCTTCGGTCAGCGATTTGTCGATGCGCTTCCAGAGCACCCCGCCGTGGAGCCAACAAGTCCCCCGGCATTTGATTTTGTGCGCAACGAGGCGTTCATAACCGCCGCCGAGGTTGTCTTTGCCGTCCAGGGAGGCAACCTGTTTGCCTCGGGCAGCGGCTACAAAGGTTCTTTCGAGGTATTGAAAACCTACCTTTCCCGCGATTATCTGTGGAATAGCGTCCGCCAGATCGGCGGCGCCTACGGCTGTTTCATCCAGTTCAGCTCGATAACCGGCAACCTGGCAATGATCAGCTATCGCGATCCCCAGGTCAGGAAGACCTATGCTGCCTACGATCGGCTGCCAGACGTGGTCGCTGGAATTGACCTGTCCCCTCAGGTACTTGAACAATTGGTTATCGGCACCTACGGGAATTTCGACCCCCATCAAAGTGCCGCCGCCAAAGGCGTGACCGCGCGCAACGAATATCTGTGCAAGATCACCGCTGAACACAAGAGACAGCGGCTCCAGGAGATCACCAGTACTACTGTGGAAGACTTGCGGTCATTCGCCGAACGGATCGACACAATGACCGAGAACCGCTACCGGGCGATTATTGGCAATCGGGCGAAGATAGAGGCTGACAGCGAGCTGTTCGAATCGATTTCGGAACTCTGAGGCGGTTCAGCAGCCGCACACACAGGAAGCGCAGCGCTCCTGCACTGGTCATTTCAGGACGGAACTGGAGCCGAGCGGGACGGCGGATTCGGGAAGTGCGAAGGTATCCCCCTGCCAGTGAATATGCGGATCAATTCACTGCAGGGCCATAGTGGAGCCCGCCACGGCTCCACAGCTGATTGAGGTTGCGCTCCATCATGAAGGGTGAATTGCGGCCCAGGTTACGCTCGAAAATTTCACCGTAATTACCGACCTGGCCGATGACTTGAGCGACCCAGTCGTCGGTCAGCCCAAGCCCTTTTCCCTTGATGCCTTCGAGCCCGAGCAGTTTCCTGACGGCCGGATCGGGGGTCGCATTCATGGCCTCCAGGTTGACAGAGGTTAGTCCTTCATCCTCGGCAATTTTGAGGATAAACAGAACCCACCGGACAACATTGAACCACCCGTCATCGCCCTGCCGCACGGCCGGACCCAGGGGTCTTCTGGAAACGGTTTCCGGGAGGATTTGATAGGATTCCGGCTGAGAGAAGCCCAGCCGCAGCATCGGCAAGCGCGACAGGTTGGCGCTGATTACTTCGCACTGATCGGACTGGATCGCCTGGAAGAAACTTTCCACACCGTCGAAATCGACATTCCGGTACACCATATTATGACTGGCAAAGAAATTTTCGAGCTCTGCCTGGACTGGTTCTCGCGGATCGATGCAGATGGAGCTGTCGCCCAACTCCAGTGCACTGGCGACCCCGGCCTTTACCGGCACCATGAACCCAAGGCCATCAAAAAAGCTGACCCCGCAGAAATTGATGCCCACGGAGGTGTCATAGCTCAGGTTCCACTCCTTGTTCATCGACAATAGATCCACTTCGCCGGACAGCAGGGCCGTAATCGAGTCGTTGTCATTGAGCGGAACAAACCTTACCTTGCCGCCGTCGCCCAGGGTAGCTGCGGCAACAGCCCTGCAGATATCGACATTGAGGCCGTGCCAGGTTCCCTCGGGGTCGGCTTTGGAAAAACCGGGAAGATCCGACGCCACACCGCAAAGAAGTTCATCACGGAGCCGCACCTGATCCAAGGTGAAGGCCGAGGCCGCAGCCGCTGCCAGCAGCGGCATGAGAAATGCCGCAATGATCAGCCGTCCCACACGGCCGAGGTGTCCCATCCTCGTCATCTGTCCGTTTCTCCTGTCGGTGACTCGTTATTGTCGAGAAATTACCTTAACAGTAAGGAAGTCGGCTGTCCAGCAGCTGGCGTCATTTTCTCACCGCGCTTGTTCATGGCGCTCGCCCTCTTTTCCGATGATGATTATACTGAGACACCAGCAGGGTGAGGGTCCCGCGGAAAGCCGATCAGGGCTGCTGCGGGCGTGGTCGGTACCCGTCATCGCCTCGTTTAGGCATCCACTCACAACACGTTCCCCATGAATGCGAATCCACGATTAGTGGCAGTCTTGACTCTCTGCGAACTGGCCAAGACCCGGCAGCCAGTCTCCGCGGTCTTTGACAGGGTCGGGCAGCAGGCTGGGCTTGGGCGCCAAGACAGGCAGCTGGCAATGAAGATAGTGTACGGGGTACTCAGGAACCGTGACTATCTGGATCGCTTGCTCGAGCTGCTCTGCCGGCAACCGCTGGTAAAACTGAAGCCATTCGTCCATCAGGCTCTGCGCAGCGGCCTGTTCCAGATTTTTTTCCTCGATAGGGTTCCCCCCTCAGCCGCCGTGAATGAAACGGTCAAGGCGGTAAAAGCCAGACAATATCCTCCCCGGCTGCAGGGTTTCGTCAATGGTGTATTGAGGGAGGCAATCCGCCGTAAGCAACAGTTGCCGGTTCCGGAAGAGCCGGACGACGAGGGGCGGCCGCTGCTGAATCATCCTGTCTGGCTTACCGACCGCTGGCAAAAAAAGTACGGCAGAGATGAGATGGTAAGGATCTGCCGCCACAACAACCGCGAACCTCTTTTATGTCTCAGGGTGGATTCGGATAGCGACCGGGACAAGGTCCGAGAATCGCTGCGGCGTCAAGGAATTGACGCGGTCTACGGCAGTTATGCACCGGAGTCACTGGTACTTCCGGACTATCGCGGGAAAATAGATGACCTCGAGGGTATCGATCAGGGCATTGTGCAGGTGCAGGACCAGGCAGCACAACTCGCCTCGCTGCTGCTGGCCCCTTTTTCTCCGGGACTCTCCTGCCTGGACGGCTGCGCCGGGCTGGGCGGTAAAACCACCCATCTGCTCTCGCTTATGGACGGCGCCACCTGCAGTATCGCTGCAGTGGAGCCGGATGGTCGCCGCTATCGGCTGCTGCAGCAGAACCTCCAGCGTCGACACCAGCATGGCGTGGTTAAACTGCACAACCAGAGTCTGCAGGAGTTTGCCGAAGCCCGATCCGCGGCGTTCGATCGCATTATCATCGATGCCCCCTGCTCAGGAACCGGGGTCATCGGCAGACATCCCGATATCCGCTGGAGCAGGCGGGAGGGCGAGTTGGAAGGCTACGCTGCCAGACAATTGGAACTGCTGAACCTTGCCGCTGCCCTGCTCGTTCCAGGCGGTATCCTGGTATATGCCACCTGCTCCATCGAAGCCGAGGAAAACGAACGACTGGTCGAGCAGTTTTTAACCGAAAATAATGATCTGCACCGCACCGATTGTGGTGCCAGATTACCATCATCATGTAAAAATTTGATACGTGACGGCTATTTCGCCCCGCTGCCCGACAGGGGCATCGACGGTTTTTTCTGCGCCCGCCTCAGTAAAAAACGATGATCCGTTTTTTCTTTGCGGTCGCCATTATCCTGGGGTACATTCGGTCTTATTTTACCGATAGCAGCTAAACAAATACTGAGAGTAAGGACACTATGGCAGAAATACGAAGCACCATGGACATGGTGATGGAAAGAGCAGCCCGCCTGGCCGCTGAAGCCGACGAGGGCTCTGCGGACGACGCCTATGTAAACGAAGGGATGAGGATGGCGGCAGCCTATCTCAGCGGAGAGGGAGCTAATCTTTTGGAACAGCTCAAAAGGAAAGCGCCCGAAGGACAGATGGCAATCCGGGGAGGAATGGCGCAAACCTTGCTGAGAAACATAGTGCTGCCGCGCGATGAGCAGATTTCTGAGCAGAGTCTGCTCAGCCTGGCGGGATTGCAGGAACTGAGCGGCAACTCCTCTGATATTGTGACCATCTGCTCAGAACTCAAGCAGATTCTCGAGCAATATGGGCAGCACCGCGAGCAGGTGAAGCAGCAATTTGACGAATCAATTCTCAATCAGCTCAAAATGCAGCTCCAGCAGCAGGGGTTGGCTGTCGATGACGAAATGGCGCTGAATCCTACCATGCACCCGCAATACCAGGAGGAGTGGTCCAGGGCTTCGGCGGAGTTGAATAACCAGTATAATGAAGCCTTGGGTCAACGCAAAGAACTGATCGGTCAACGTTTCGGAATCTGACATGCCGGCCCGGCTCAACACGACGGTGCGCCCGGATTACGGAGCTCGAATTGAACAACTCAGAGCTCGCCTGAAGCGAAAGAAGATCGATGCGCTTCTCGTCAGCCGGCCCGAAAATCGGCGCTATCTCAGCGGCTACCGGGCACCCGATCATGGCATCAACGAAACCTCGGGGGTGCTCTTTATTCCTGTGCGTGAGCGGGCCCGCCTGCTCACCGATTTCCGCTATAAGCTTCAGGCCGAGGAAGAGACTTCACTTCCGGTGACTCTTTATCAGAAGGGTGTGCTGGCCCTGCTGGGCGACATTTTCAGCCAGGGGAACATCCGGCGCTTTGCCTTCGAGAGTCACTATACCCTGCACAGCTTTGGTCTCAAACTGGCCGCCCTGGCGGAGAAACATAAAATTGAGCTGGTTCCCGTCACCGATTTGGTTGAACGACAACGGCTCATCAAGAGCGAGGAAGAAATAGAGCTGTTGCGGCGCTCCACAGCGCTCAATGAAGAAGTTTTCCAGTATATCCATAGGCGTCTGAGCGCCGACATGACTGAGATTGAAACGGCCGCAGCCATTGAATCGAGGATGCGCCAGTCAGGAGCCGAGGGCCCGAGTTTCAGCACCATTGTCGCATCAGGAGAAAATGGCGCCCTGCCCCATGCGGTGCCGACGAATAAGGTCATTGGCAAAAATTCTGCGGTTACCATCGACATGGGGCTGGTGTTGAACGGCTATTGCTCCGACATGACGAGAAATTTCGTGGTGGGAACTGCTGACAAGACCTACACGCACATTCACAGGATTGTGCGCAAAGCGCAGTTGGCGGGCATCGCAGCGGTCAAGCCCGGCAGTCAGATGAACGAGGTGGACCGGGCCGCCAGGAAGATCATCGCCGACAGCGGTTATGGCAAATATTTCGGTCATGCGCTCGGCCACGGCGTAGGTCTGGCCGTCCACGAAGCCCCGAGCCTCTCTTTCAGGAGCCGCCGAAAATTAAAGCCGGGGATGATCGTTACCGTTGAACCAGGTATCTATGTTCCGGGCTGGGGCGGGATCCGTCTGGAAAACATGGTGGTGGTCCGGGAGGACGGCTGTGAGGTACTCAATAACGACACCACCTATCTCGATATATGACCCGGTAAAGAAAAAGACCTCTCACCTCACCCAGAGACACGTGCCCGCCATGAGACAATTCGTCATAGATGAATTATCACCACTGGAACGAGACAACCTTGAATCCTACCTGAAGAGAACTCTAGCACCGGGTCCGCTGGCCGGCATCTTCTGGATCGCATTGCCCGAGGATCTGCTGGCTGAGGCACAACGCGGACACAAAGAGTGCGGACCTTTCTATTTTGGTGTGGAAATCGACGATACAAGGGTCTGCTTCGAGCTGCTGGTGCGTTCCCAAACCAACCTGCACTGCACCTGTATCGCCTACGCAACCGGCTCGCAGAGACAGTTCGTTCTCGATTTCATAGACAGAATGCTGGTCGAAGAGCAGATCAGGGCCTAAGCAGACCATCGCAGTCAGGGTCAATTGAATGTATTTTTCAAGCCCTTTCTGGTATAGTGGTGCGTATGAAGATTCTCGTTAAGCTACTCGTCCTGGCACTCATGCTCGGCGGCTGTGCGACCAGTCCCACCGGTCGCAGCCAGCTCATGCTGATTTCGCCCGAGCAGGCAATTGTGGGCTCCAGGCAAGCCTACGACCAGACGCTGCTGCCTCTGGCCAGAGAAGGAAAAGTAGACTCCAACCCGGTAGTCTCCGAGCGCATCAAAAACATCACCGGTCGCATCATTTATCAGGCTATCGAACTCTATCCCCACACCAGAAAGTGGGACTGGTCCATCAAGGTAATCGATGACCCCGAGATGATCAACGCCTGGTGCATGGCCGGCGGCAAGATGGCCATATATACAGGATTACTGAATAAAGTTGACCCCACCGATGATGAGCTGGCGCAGGTGCTGGCCCATGAAATCTCCCATGCACTGGCCAATCACACCGCCGAGCGGATGTCCGTGGCCATGGCCTCGCAGCTTGGTGTCATGGGCATCGGCATTGCCACCAGAAACAGTGGCTACGGCGGGGCGGCGCTGACGGGCAGTGCGCTGGCAGCGGCACTGGCCATTCAACTACCGAACAGCAGAGCTTCCGAAGAAGAGGCCGATATAATGGGACTGGAGCTGGCGGCTCGGGCCGGCTACGATCCCCGGGCCGCGGCCACACTCTGGCAAAAGATGGGAAAAGCTGGCGGCAGGGGACCGGCGGAATTTCTCTCCACCCACCCTGCACCGGGCAACAGGCAGCGTACCCTGAAAAATGCGGCCCCGGAGTATATGGTACTTTACCTGGATCCAAAACCCAGGCCCGTTTATCAATTCCGAAATTGAACCGAGTGTCAGATGCAGGTTGTCACCACCCATATGAACAGCGATTTCGACGCACTTGCCTCGGTAATCGGCGCAACCCTGCTCTATCCAAACTCGGTGGGAGTGATACCAACCTCGGTCAACAACAATGTGGCCAAGTTTCTGTCCACCCATAAAACAGCTTTCAATATCATCCTCCCCAGTGAGGTCAAATTTGCTGAAGTGACTCGTCTGATTGTCGTCGATACCGACCAATGGCGGCGTTTGGACAGAATGGAAAAACTCAGGGACCGTGACGATCTGGAGATCCTGCTCTGGGACCATCATTTGAACGGCGGCGATATCGAAGCTGACTTTCGTTGTCAGGAACCGGTTGGCGCCACCGTCACTCTCCTGGTCAGGGAGATGAAGCGCAGAGAGATGGATCTTAACGCGCTGGTATCGACCGTGCTGCTGATCGGTCTCTACGAGGACACCGGTCACCTCAGTTATCCGTCCACCACCGCCGAAGACGCCGCAGCCGCTTCCTATCTGCTCGCCAACGGTGCCGATCTCAATGTCGCTTCATTTTTTCTGAATCCCCCTTACGAGAAGCTGCAGCGCGATATTCTGCTCTCCATGATGCAGGATACCGAAAAAATAAAGGTCAATCATCTCACCGTCGGCATAAATATTCTCAGGCCTGACAAAAAAGTCCCGATGCTGGCTGCCATCGTCTCCATGTACCGCACCATTATCAATGCCGACGCAGTGTTCGTCATCTGCGTCAACGACGAAAAATCGTGCACCATAATCGGCCGCAGCGGCGCTGTGCGGATGATAGATGTGGGAAAAATCCTTAAACAATTCGGTGGCGGAGGTCATCCCGGAGCGGGCTCGGCAACCACCCGAAACGGTGAATTTGAGCCCGGCCAGATAAAAGAAAAGCTCATAGAACTCATCAAGACCACCAAAGTCGGCGGCGTCACCATCGCCGATTTAATGTCGTTTCCGGTTACTATCGTCGACGGTTCGACGCCGATGTACACAATCAGGGATATGATGCAGGAGCAAAACATCAGAGGTGTCCTGGTCGGCACCGAAGATCACCTTGAAGGCATCATCGTCCTCTGGGATCTGAAGAAACTGAAGCTCGACAAACAGTGGAAAAGCCCGGTCAAAGCCTTCATGGCCCGTGATGTGGCAACCATCCCCCCCTACTACAAACCGGCCCAGGCGGCCCAACTCATGATCGAAAAAAACATCGGCCACCTGCCGGTGAGCCATAACGACAAGATTATCGGCATCGTCACCCGCACCGATATCCTGACCTACCTCTACAACCTTCTTCCCGATTGATTTACGAACGTTTTTTCAAGGCAATGCCGCTGATATCGTCAAATATTTTGAAGCGCGGATAACGATAACAGCCGGGATCGGTGCTCTGCAGCGCCCGGACGTGTCGCCTGATGGCGTCCAAGCCGCCGTTTCTGTAGAGCTGCACGAAAAGTGGCGCGTCGAAAAGTTCATCGGGGCAGCTGCTGGGCGGGAAGAGACCATCGGAAAAGAGCACAATGTCAGTAATCCGGTCTTCCTCGATGGTGCCTGAAGAAATAAAATCGAGGGCTTCAGCCTCGCCGTTGAGAACCCCGAAGTCCCTGTTCATTCTTCTTCTGACGGCGGCGATCTCCCCAGCCAGAGCCTGGTGAATTGCTGTATCGGAGCGGGCCCCGATCTGCTGCCAACGCTTCAGCACCTCCCGGTCCTGCCCCGGCGGGTGAGTCAACTGACAAACCCTGCCGTCTTCGTAAATCAGCAGTATCATGCAGTCGCCGGTCTGGCACCAGTGTATCGCCTCGCCCTCGGTCTGCACCGCGGCGAAGCTGGTAGACCACAGCTGTTCACGATCGTGAAGATCGGTGCCGTGGTCGATCATAGCCTCCCTGATCAGTTCGTTCGCTCTGCGGACGGAATCCAGAAGCCCCCGTTCAGGAGCAGCCGAAAACGCCGAGGCGGTAATCATGGCCGCCTTCTGGCCACCCCAGGCTGAGCCTGCATCAGGCTGGCGCCTGGTGGCACCATGCAGACTGGTGGCGCCATCGCAGACGATACTCAAGGGGCCGGCCGTTGCCAGAACATCCTCGTTAACCGGACCACTGCCCTGTTCGAGAAGCGTTTCCCAGACCTGAAAGCCTCCATCATGAAGTCCGACAGATGCGGTCGGCGAAATGTCGGTACGAGTATCGGGGAAAAAATACATGGCTGTCTTCCAGTGAATGAGTAATTCAACCAAAAGTAATGGTCCGGGTTGAGCAAATCAAATTGGAAAATTGGATGAGTGACTCACTGCCAATACGAATTTACGATACTATCGGCGACCTAAGGTAAAAGCCCCCAACAGGCAGGGCGGAGTCAGACTCCGGCGGAGGCTGTGAGCAGCCGCCACGCAGAGGAGAAACCCGGCATGAGGGGAGGGATTGGACTTCTCTCGCGAGGGTTTAAAAGGCCCGCGGCTCGTAATCTTGCAGGCCTGATGCAGGGGCTACACGCCATCTATCTCTGCAAATCTAGGTAATTGCCTTTCGGCCGGCCTCGGTAACTCCATATTTACAGCGAACCGGGCTATCCACCAGTCCTGCTTTTTTCATGGCCGCAATTTTGTTGCTCACCAGTTTTTTATCAAGACCGGTCGCGGCAACTATTTCTTTTGAGCCCCAGGGCGCTTCGGCGCCGGCCAATGCTTCCAGAATCTTCTTCTGTTCTCCTGTCAACTCAGTCATTTTTTATCTCCGTCTTCTCTCTTTTCCTGGTTTCTTCTGCAGGCAGAGCAGATGCCTTTGAATTCGACCCGATAACCGGTTATTCGGTACCCTTTATCAGAGGCGACTTCGGCAGGATTGACAAGGTTCCGGTCGAAGTCGATGTTATCGACCCTGTGGCATTGCAGACAATAGATATGATCATGCGGATGGATATCAGAATCGAACCGTTTCTGGCGGCCGCTGATTTCCAGCTTACCGATAATCCCGGCCTCCGACAGCGTTTCCAGATTTCTGTATACCGTCGCCAGACTGATACGCGGCATAATCTTCTTGACCCGCTCATACAGTTCATCGGCACTGAGATGCTGGTGACTGTCCTGCAGCTCTTTAAGAATGATCTCCCGCTGGCTTGTCATTCTCATGTGTAGAGTCGCCTCTTCTAATAATGATTATCAATTGTAATTAATTATCACTACCATGTCAATCGTCGCGACCCGCCCCAAAAATATTCTTGAAAATTTAATAAAAACAATGAAATAAACTAACCATATTCGTCAAATCAAATTCTCTGCTTATCGTACACTCTATGTCGATTCTCGAAGTCCAGAATTTGCAAAAGCATTATAAAACGGTGGTGGCTCTGGAAGACGTATCGTTCCGGGTCGAGCAGGGGTGCTGCTTCGGTTTGCTGGGCCCCAACGGAGCCGGCAAGACCACCACTATGGAGATTATCGAGAACATCATCGAGCCGAGCGGCGGATCGATTCTCTACCGTGGCGGTCCCCGCGATGATTCTTTCAGACAGCAGGTCGGCATTCAGTTTCAGCATACCTCACTGCTGAACTTTCTGACGGTCAAAGAAACCCTGCGCTGCTATCGCCAACTCTACCGCAACCCCGAAGAGATAGATTGGCTGGTCAAGCGGTGCAATCTCAAGCCCATTCTGGAACAGCGCAACAACCAGCTGTCCGGCGGTCAACGCCAGCGGCTGATGCTTGCCCTGGCCCTTGTCAACCGTCCCGAGCTGATCTTTCTCGATGAGCCGTCCACCGGACTCGATCCCCAGTCACGCCGCTACTTATGGGACATCGTCGATGAGATCAAGGCGGATGGCAAGACCATTATCATGACCACCCACTCGATGGAAGAAGCACAATATCTCTGCGACACCATTGCCATAATGGACGGCGGAAAAATAATCGCTGAAGGCAGCCCCGCCGCATTGATTGCCGCCCATTGCAGCACCAACACCATCAAATTGCCCCGAACAGTGGTTGAATCAGCCCTTGACGGCCTCGGTCTTGACTACCATGTTGACAACTCCGCGATATTCATTCGCACGGCCAATGTTGACTCAGTGCTCACCCGTCTCCTTGGCGCCGGCGTCGATCTCTCGGAAATGAGCGTCCAGTCCCCCAATCTCGAGGACGTTTTTCTTATTCTCACAGGAAAACAGTTGAGGGATTGACGATGGCGAGTCTGCAGCGAATCTGGGTAATCTTTCGGGCCAGGAACAAGGAATTTTTTCGCGACCGGGCGGCTTTCGGCTGGAATTTCGCCTTTCCCTTCCTTATCATCCTCGGCTTTGGCATCATCTTCAGCGGCGAAAATATCCAACGCTACAAAATCGGCGTATTTCCCCAGGCCGGCACCCGCGTGGTCTTTGCGGAAACCCACATCCCCGACCATTTCCAGACCGATCCTGCGGTTGATTTCATCGCCGTGGCCAGTCTCGAGGAGGGTCTGCAAAAAATCAGCCAGCATAAAATCGACCTGCTGATCGATGGCACGGCCGGCGACCGGCGCTATTGGGTCAATGATGCCTCCCCCAAGGGGAGAATCGTCGAACAGCTCTATCAGGCCGCCCTCATGCCCCGGGATAGCCAGAGCGCCCGGCGATACTCCGTAGACGGTACCCGGGCCCGCTATATCGACTGGTTTTTTCCCGGAATCATGGCTATGAACATGATGTTTTCAGCCCTCTGGGGGGTTGGTTATGTGGTGGTCCGCTACCGAAAAAACGGGGCCCTGAAGCGCCTCAAGGCTACTCCTCTGAACGCCTTCGAGTACCTGAGCGCGCAGATGCTGTCGCGGATTTTCCTGCTGATGTTCACTTTCTCCGTGGTCTGGTTCGGTTCGGATCTGATCTTTAATTTCCGCATGCAGGGCTCCCTGCTGCTGTTTCTCTTCACCTTCTTTTTGGGGGGGCTCAGCCTCTGCTCCATCGGCCTTTTCCTTGCCGCCCGGGGTACCAGCGAAGAGTTTACCAGCGGGGCGCTCAATTTCATTTCCTGGCCCATGATGTTTCTCTCCGAGGTCTGGTTTTCGCTGGAAGGCGCGCCTGAATGGGTCCAGCAGCTCTCCTGGGTTCTGCCTCTCACCCATCTCCTCAAGGCAGCCAGAAAGGTGATGAACGAGGGCGCAACCCTGATCGATATTCAGCTCGAATGCGGCCTGATGATCCTGACCACCTCGCTGTTCCTGATCCTGGCAGCCCGCATCTTCTCATGGGTCGAATAGCCATGCAGACGCACTACGTAGATGCCCATCTCCATCTGCAGGACCCGCGTTTCGAAGGTACTGCCCACAAAGTTCTGGCGCGGGCCAAAGAAGCCGGGGTGGGCCTGCTGTTCTGCAACGCTATCAAGGAAGATGACTGGCCCGACGTGGCCGGCCTGGCCACCGCCCACCAGGAGGTGGTCGCCTTTTTCGGTATTCACCCCTGGTTCAGTGACAAGGTGAAGGAGGGCTGGCCCCAGCGGCTTTTTGCTTTGGCCGCCACTTTGCCCGGAACCATCGGCATAGGAGAGACGGGTATCGACCGGAGCTGCCGCATCGATTTCGACCTTCAAAAGCGGCTCTTTACCACCCATCTGGAACTGGCGGCAGAGCACAACTGGCCGCTTTCAGTGCATTGCGTGAGGGCCTGGGGGGCGCTCAATGAGCTGTTGGTCGATTTCAGCCGTCACCACTCTCTGCCGCCGGTGTTAGTGCACTCTTTCAATGGATCGACTGAGATCATGAAACGGTTAATCGATCTGGGCTGCTATATTTCCTTTTCCGAGGCACTCGCAGGTGGCGGCCAGACCAGGCTCCGGGAAACCTTCCTGCAAACTCCGCGTGCACGCCTGCTGCTGGAGACAGATGCACCCTATGCGAAAAACCCCGATCAGAAAAGAAAGGATAAAGACACGGTCAATGAACCCGCCGATGTGGCGCAGCTGTACGACCACGCCGCCCGTCTGCTGCAGGTGGAAAGCGGTGAACTAAGTGATCAAATCTGGGACAATGCAACGATTTTCGCGAACCCGAATGCTGCTGGGCGCTGAGTCCTTTCGCCGCCTCACCGAAAGCCACGTTGCCGTGGTCGGCCTCGGCGCGGTCGGCGGCTATACCTTGGAGGCCCTGGCGCGCACGGGAATCGGGCGCCTGACGATGGTCGATTTCGACACCGTTCAACCCACTAATATCAACCGGCAGATCTTCGCGCTGGATTCGACGCTGGGCAGAAAAAAGGTGGCCGCAGCCGCCGATCGAATAGCAGATATCAATCCCGGCTGCGAGGTTGAGCCCCTGGAATTATTCGTCGATGAGACGTCCGTTGAAGAGATTCTCAGCCGCCGCCCCGATATTGTGGTCGACGCCATCGACTCGCTGAATCCCAAGGTTCAACTTCTCCGCTCCTCTTATCTGCGGGGTATTCCAACCTTTTCATCGATGGGTGCGGCACTGCGGACCGACCCCCTGGCCATTCGGGTGGGAGACCTGTCCGAGTCGACCCACTGTCCCCTGGCCAAGCGAATCAGAAAACGACTCAGAAGAGACAATATCGTCTCAGGCATTACCTGCGTCTACTCGACTGAAAGAGTAGATTTTGACTACTTTCAGGACATAGATCCCGCCCAGGTTGAAACCGTCACGGAGCGGGGAAGAAAGAGAAATACCCTGGGCAGCTTGCCGACGATTACCGCAATCTTCGGTCTGCTGCTGGCCAATGAGGTAATCAGAACACTCTGTGGTACGGCATGATCAGGCTCTTCGTCGGTATACCCATCGCCCCCCCGCTGCGGCAGCTGCTGAGCAGCCTCGGAGAAACCGTTCCCGGGGCCAGAGCGGTACCGGAAGACCAGATTCACCTTACCCTGCGCTTCATCGGTGAAGTCGATCCGCCCACTTTTGGCGACATCAAGGACAGCCTCGAAGGGCTGGAAGCCGCTCCGCTGACCCTGAGCATCAAAGGCACGGGCCATTTTCCTCCCCGGGGCCAGCCTCGGGTCCTCTGGGCCGGAATCGAGCCGGCCGGCGACGTCATCATTTTGCGCAACCGGGTCAACAACCGGCTCAGTCTCTGTGGAATTAAACCGGAGCAGCGAAAATTTCACCCCCATGTGACCCTGGCCCGACTGAAGCAGGCGCCGCCCCGAAGGGTGGCCGCCTTTCTGGCCGCCAACTCCCTTCTGCACTCACCTCCCTTCAGTGTCGATCACCTCTGTCTCTATTCCAGCACCCTGCACCCCAAAGGTGCCCTGCATCGCATAGAAGCGGTCTATCCCCTGAGCACCCCATGATCTTCAGCCGCTTCTCACCCCTTGTGTGAGGCCGCCGGCAGCAATAGCAGCATGGCAGCCAGGGTCAGCAGAATACCCGGTATCACCTGCAGAGGCGGCCAGCCGCGACCGAGAATATAATTCAAGACCATGACCAGCAGGGGATAGAGGTAGGAATAGGAGATGGTGCGGGTGGGGCCGATGATTCTGGTGGCATACTGGGTACAATAAAAGCTGATTACGGTGGAAAACAGCGCCAGGTAGATGATCCACAGCCAGGTAGTGGTGGGGACCGCGGCCAGGGAACTGCGCAGCAGGATCCTGACGGTGCCGGGCAAAAGCCAGAGACAGCCGGTGACCAGCACCCAGAAGGTCATCACCTCCAGCGGCTCATCGCGATGCAGCAGCTTGACCAGCGGGGTATACAGGGCCATGGCCAGGCAACCTGCAAAAAAAATCAGATCACCTCGATTCCAGGACAGGGCCCGGAGTCGCTGAAGGTCTCCCTCAAAAATGACCCAGACCGACCCGGCCAGACCGACGATCAAAGCCAGCAGAAGGCTGCGGGTGATCCGCTCACGATTGATGAAACTTGCATACACGGCAGAGATCGCCGGCACCAGGGTGAAGAGGACGCTGGTGTTGAGGGGGGTGGTGTAGCGCAAGGAGAAAAACATGGCCCAGAAAAAGACTACCAGGCACCCGCTTATCGCCGCGTACCGTACCATCGCAGACATCTTTATGGCCAAGCCGTATTTGAGAGAGATGATCGGCAACAGAAATATGGTGGCCAGCAGAAATCGGACAAAGGTCAGAGCAAGCGGATCAAGGGTGCCGGCGATGATCTCGGCCACCACAAAGGAGGTCGAAACCAGCGTGGTGCTGAATAATAAGAGGAGATGGACGCGGCTGCGAAAATGTGCTGGCTGAAAAGGCATCGATGTCAATATCAGATAATGAACGTGGGTAGTCCCAGTGTTGATTTGCTCCGCCCACTGGCAGATATTGCGTCAGCTCCGGTCTGACACTATAGTACTAGACGTTACCAATGCCGCACAACTATCTGCGCTGTGCGCAACCCTGGAGAGAGGATTATGGCGGAAGTGATTATAATCGTAGCAGTTGCCAAAAACAATGTCATCGGCCGTGACGGCACCCTGCCCTGGCACCTGCCATCGGACCTGCAGCATTTCAAAAGAACCACCATGGGGTATCCATTGATTATGGGGCGCAAGACCTACGAATCGATCGGCAGGCCGCTGCCGGGCAGGGACAACGTGGTCCTGACGCGGGATCCACAGCTTGAGCTGCCCGGATGCATCGTGGTGCACTCGATGCAGGAAGCCATAGACCACTGCCGCGACGAAGAGAAGGTTTTCATCATTGGCGGAGCCGATATTTTCAAGCTTGCCATGCCGATCACCGATACCATCATTTACACCGCCCTCGAGCGTGAGGTGGAAGGTGATGTCTACCTTGATCCCATCGACACCGGTACCTTTGCCATAGTCGCGCGCACGGATTACGACGAAGAAGAGCCCTATCAGATTATAAGATACCAACGCAAAAGGTAGGTTCGCTGTAGCGCGCGGCAGTCAACCTGAGTGACCCGCCGAATCGGCAGCGGACGCTGCTGATTTGATCGTCCGGTAAATCGATTCACTACTGTTTACACTTCCTGCAGGAAGGCCGCTTGAGTAACATTGCAGACCATGCAAATAAGGCTGTAACTTTGCAATAGCAGACGCCTTACACGCCCCCTCCGCTCTAAAGAATTCCTGTTCCCACACCCTTTAAATCCTGATTGACAAAAAAAAACCACTGGGCTAGTGTATCGATACACCAATTCCGTAAATACGAGCTGGGAAACCCGGTATGGCCAAGACCACCATTGCCGACGTCGCCCGTCTGGCACATGTCTCCGTGAGCAGTGTCTCCAATCTTCTGAACGGCAGATCGCAGCGCATGCGGCCTGCTACCCGGAAACGTATACAGGACGCCATCGAAACGCTCGGCTACTCCCCCAGTTTCGCTGCCCGGCAACTAAAAACCGGGTATTCACCTTTTATCGGGCTAATCGTTCCTTCCGTGGCAGACCCGTTTTTCGGCTCATTTGCCCGCTATGTCGAAGAGGCGGCCTCGGAAAAAGGCTACCAGGTGCTGCTGGGCAACAGTGAACGTGACAGTGAACGTGAGAGGAATTATGCGGAAATGTTGTGGAGCTCGGGGGTGCGCGGCATCATCTTCGGCTCGTCGCTGGTGCAGTTCAACCATCTCGAGCATCTCTACCAGGCAGGAATGCATTTCGTTTCCTTTTATCGATCGGCACACAGCGGTGATCAGTTTATTGCCGACAGCATCGGGGTCGACAATATCCAGGCAACCCGGCTGCTGACCAAACACCTCCTGGCGCTGGGGCACCGCAGAATCGGTTTCGTGTCCGGTCCAACCGACATGATCTGCCGCCTGGACCGCCTCGAAGGTTACTACAAAACTCTTGAGGAATCAGATATCAGTATCGATCAACAGCTAGTCTGGGAGGAAGCCGGCGGCGATACCGGCTCCACCTCTTTTATCGAACTCGGCAGGCAGGGTGCGCACTATCTGCTGAGTTTGCCCGAGCCCCCATCGGCAATTATCGCCATCAACGACATGCACGCCTTTGGGGTATACGCCGGCGCCCGGGATCTGGGTGTCAACGTTCCAGAAGACCTCTCGGTGGCAGGCGTTGATGATATTATGCTATCGGCTGTTTCTGTTACCCCGTTGACCACAATAAAACAGCCGATTCGAGATATTGCCCGCCTATCGGTGGAGCGCATAATCGAGCGGTTGGAAAATGACAGAGGGCAGGAGCCCGTCCACCTGATGCTTCCATCCACCCTAATTGTGCGCGAGTCGACCGCGCGCTGCAGAGGGAGGTCTGCAGGCTGAGGGCTTTCTTTAAATTAATGTCCGCAACAGGGCGGCTGCCCGGAATTCAGTTCCGGGCCACACCGGGGCATGGGATTGTTGCCGCTGGGTGCTCAGATCTGGGGCCGCAGAAGATTAACTACATAAAAGGAGGAGATATCGGGTTTGCAGAAGTAAATTTCGTTGCACGGAGTCGTTCAATCCAGCATTATTGATGGGGTCCGTTTCCAATTCCCAATCTGAGGGAGTGCCCTCATAAAAAAGGAGGAGATTATGAGATTTCTGTCAAAAGCCACCCTTGCAGTCGCCGCAGCGG
>JARFQM010000016.1 GCA_029287755.1 Desulfofustis sp.
GGACCGGGTGGAGCCGTCCAGGATTCTGGAGGCACTATTTCCCTGCGGATCGGTGACTGGTGCGCCGAAGATCAGGACCATGGAGATTATTGCGGAGCTGGAAATCGAGTCGCGGGGGGTCTACACCGGGGCCATCGGCTATTTCGGCCCGGCCGGGGACGCGGCCTTTAACGTGCCGATCAGAACGGTGGTGCTGAACGGCCGTAAGGGGGAAATGGGTATCGGCTCCGGCATTGTCGCCGACTCCTCCCCCGTGGGCGAGTGGCGCGAATGTTTGCTCAAGGCCCGCTTCCTGACCAATCCCCCGCCGCAGTTCGAATTGCTCGAAACTTTGCTCTTTGATCCCCACACAGGCTATCTCTATGTCGATGAGCACCTCGAGCGGCTTGCGGCATCAGCCGACTATCTTGGCCGTGCCTGCGACGGGCAGCGGCTGCGCTCGCAACTGGATGACTTTGCTGCCACCCTCACCGGCACCAGCTGCAGGAGGGTCCGGGTGCTGGTCGCAGAAGACGGTGAAGCAGCGCTTGAGGCCCAGGAATGTGCGCGGCCTCAAGCACTTTCCCTTGGTGAGGCCCGTGAGTTACATTCTGAACCCTTAGGCGAGGTCGGCTTCGCCGACGAGACCACCGACAGCTCCTCGCCCTGGCTGTTTCACAAAACCACGCGTCGGGAGCTCTATGATAAGGCCTGGCGCCAAGCCCGCTCTGAGGGGTTGCTCGACCTGGTATTCTGCAACGAAAAACAGGAAGTCACCGAGGGCGCCATCTCCAACATCATCGTTGAAAAAAACGGCCGCTATTTCACGCCGCCGCTCCATTGCGGGCTGCTGCCCGGAGTCATGCGGGCCCGTCTGCTGGCCGGAGTGGAGGACATCCCAATAGAGGAAAAGGTGCTCTACCGGGACGACCTGCGGCGGGCCGATCAGATCTATCTATGCAATTCGGTACGTGGAGTGGTGCCGGTAAAGCTCAGGGGACAATAAATTTAGGAGATATCGGGGACACGATACGAATTGTGTCCCCTTAACTGCCTCAATGCAGCAGACTCCGGTCCTCTTCAGCACTGATCTGAACCGGTGCCACCACGAGCTGATACTGCTCGCCCAGCCCCCTGACCAGGGTCATAAAGGCCGAGGGCAGCGGTAGATTACGATCTTTTGCCAACAGGCCCAGTGCCTCTGCCGCCTGCAGCACACCCGGATCCTCGACGCCTTCCTGGTTGTCGCACAGGGTCTGCACCCGGAGCGCGTCGGTGAGGGCGTTGCGCAGGTGGGGAAGGTTCTCCGCCAGCCCGCTCATCTCCTCTTCGATCAGTTCCCTCTTGTCCCGCCTGAAAGCGACGAATTTCTCCTCGGGGTTGGGAGTGCCGAACAGTTCGTTGGTGATTGCCCCGGCGAGCATCAACTGGGTACTCAGCTCATGGTCGGGGTGCTTCTTCTCCAGCAGTCCTTTGATCTCCTTGAAGAAGACCATCTGCACGAGGGCGACACCCTCGCGCAGGGCGCTGATGAGTTTTGATTGTTTTTCTTTATGCTGTTCACTCATTTAGATCACGATTTTGACGTCGGGGCTGTTTTTCAGATAATTGAAAATTCTCAGACGCATTTCCTCGTTGTCAACCTGAAGTGTTGCGTTGAGGCTGAAATAAGTGCCTTTTTTCGACACGTTGGAAAGAGTAATAGCCGGCGCCGCCGGGGTGCAGGCAGCCAGAATGACCGCTCTGAGTTTCTGCTCGTCGGTGCCGATTACTTTGTATTCCCACTGGCATGGGTAGTTGATGTCCGGCTTTCTCTGCTCGATAAAGTGATGGTTGCTCATGGTCTTTTCATAGCGCTCATGGCCTGGTAAATAGTGGGGCTCGATAATTCAGATCAGCCGTCCGACTTGTTGGCCACGTGATTAATCAGGCTGATCTGGCTGTTCAGGGTCCAGAAGTCGTAAATAACACCGACGCCGAAGAGCCCGAGGGTAAACAAATAGATGACTCCGGTGACCCAGCGGCCGCAATACATCCGGTGAATTCCGAATATTCCGAGAAAAGTGAGAAGCAGCCAGGCGAGATTGTAATCCACCGGTCCCTCTATGAAGCGGTAGTCAGCATCGCGGTTCATCGAGGGGATAAGAAACAGATCGACGATCCAGCCGATCAGAAAAAGCCCCAGGGTGCAGAGATAAATGGTTCCGCTTATCTGGCGGCCATAATAGAAACGATGGGCGCCCAGGAATCCGAAGATCCAGAGAAAATAACCGACGAAAATCTGATGGGTGGTGCGTTCAGTCATGGTCGTTCATCAGTCGCTGTTTCAGCCGTTTAACTCTGTCCAGCGCGGTGTGCAGACGCGCCTCGCTGAGTATGCCCCGGTCAATGCCGGCTTCTATCGCCTTGATCGCTCTGGGACAGATGTCCGGGTCATAGTCAAGATTGTTCCCAAAAACCAGCATGTCAACTCCCGCCGCCAGAGATCTGCATACCGATTCTGCAAAGCTGTAGTGAGCGGAGATTGCTTTCATCTGCAGATCGTCGCTGACCACCACCCCCTCAAAGCCCAGTTCTGTGCGGAGCAGCCCGTCGATGATGAAGGAAGAGAGGGTCGCCGGGTGATCGGGGTCCAGGCGGCGGTTGAAAAGGTGTCCGGTCATTACCATATCGACGCTGCTCTCCTGCAGCAGCAGCCGGTATGGCTCCAATTCACACCGTTTCCAGGTATCGCTGATGTCGACAAAGCCGAGATGAGAGTCGGCGGTAGAGCTGCCGTGCCCCGGGAAATGTTTGACACAGCTCAGTACGCCTCTGGCCCGGTGGGCTTCGATCCAGGCAGCGGCGTGGCGGGCCACCACGGCCGGGTCCTCTGAGAAGCTGCGCTCGACGGCTCCTATCACCGGGTTTGACGGATTGATGTCAAGATCGACCACTGGGGCGAAGTTGCAGTTAATGCCCAGAGCGGCCAGCATGGCTGCTGTGATTTCGGCCTGATCCCTGGTCAGGGTGGTGTGCCCTGGCTCAGCTCCCATCCGACGAGCTGAACAGATGTCAGCAAAGCCGGCCTCGGGACGCAGTCTCCTGACCATTCCCCCTTCCTGATCAACACCGATCAACAGTGTTTCATCGGCCAGGTGCTGCAAGGAAGTGCAGAGCTCTTTCAGCTGCTTGAAGGAGATGACGTTGGCCGGTTGGCTGGGGGTATGCAGACAGCGATTGAAGAGGATGACGCCGCCGAGGCCGTGCTCGGCGATATCCCGGCAGATCTCCATTCCCTGTTCGAGAGTCGGCCCGGGAAAGCCGACGATTAATAAGCTGCCTATGTGCTTGGCCAAATCCATAGGTACCTGGCAATGTTGTTTTTCTGCTCATCACCGCGTTGCGCGCAGAAATTGCAGCCTCGGACGCAATTACAGGGCTGCGGTAAAATTTGCGCACACGTCTTGACAGTGGACCGCCCTCCTGGATTTACAAGGAACCTCATGACTCCTCTATGTACAGGGGAAAGCCGCTAATGGCAATATGTTGACACCTTTGCCGTTGATCTGACACCATTTTTTTGCTGTCAAAAAACTGACCGGCGTCGTCAAAAAAGCAAACTGCATTCGATCCCAAATCAAGGCTCACGACCTTAAGATATTGATAAATCGATAGTTTGTAGAGATCAGCGGACGTTACGACAACACTCCGATGAGGCTGGCATGTATTTTGCTCAGTGAACCGGTATGGAAAAGCATGTCCATAAGAAAAAGAGACTTAGCGCCGTAAAATCCGACCGAAAAGGTACTCTCATGAGCCCTGTGCAGGAGCGTCAGCGCGGTCTACCGACCAGCATCGATGGCGGTTTCGATAAAATGAGCCAGGTTCTCTACGAACTGGATCGTCTCAAACAGCAGTCTCAACGACTGGATCAGATAAATAAACTGCATGGACGCCTTGCCGGTGCGCTGAGTATCTCCGATATGATAGAGGCCTTCTCGGTGTGGCTGATGCCGGTGGTGGAGCACGAACTCATCGGCTGTTACAATCGTCGTACGGCAAAGAAGGTGCTCTTCTGTTCGGCTCACGGTCCCAACCGCCGGCGGGCCATTGCCTTCGCCGAGAAAATGATCGAGGGCGTCACCGGTGACGGTGACGGGGCCGTCACCTTGGACGGCCAACTTGGTTACCAATGGATATTTGAATCCTTGGAAGATACCTCCATTCTTCTCGTCCTCAAGGAGGAGAGCGAAACTTCACCGGCGGATCTGCAGCTCATCAACGAGTCGCTGCATGTCTTCGGCGAAAGCCTGCAGCGTGGCATTGAATACGAAACGCTCTTCGAGCAGGCCTCCACCGACGCCCTGACCGGGCTCTCCAACCGCCGGGTATTCAAAGACCGGATCACCTCGATGATGAATTTTCATAAGCGCTACGGCTCCCCCTTGACCATGCTGTCGCTCGATCTGGATTTCTTCAAGCAGATCAACGACAACCTCGGCCACCAGGTGGGCGACGAGGTGCTGAAATCAGTGGCCGAAGTACTCAAGACCGAAGTTCGAACAACAGATCTTCTGGTGCGTATGGGCGGTGATGAATTCCTCCTGGTGCTTGACAACACCGACAGGGAGCAGGCCCAGATTCTGGCCGAGCGGCTGGTGCGCAAAATCGATGGGCTGGAGGTCTGGGCCAACGACCACATCAAGCTCGGCGCCTCGATAGGTTTGGCCCAGCTGGGCCGGGACGAGAGTCTGTACCACTGGCTGGACAGGACCGACGATCTGCTCTATCACGCCAAAATCCATGGCCGCTCGAAGGTGGCCAGCGACGCCCGATAATATCATTGAGTCGTTGGGCCTGAAACGCCCCTGCTGCCCAATCTCGCTGGTGTGCTCTAAATCTTATCCTCTGACGCAGGTATGCGCCTGCGGCGAAATTTCCCGCCCGCCAGGCTTTTATACCCAGATGGCTCGTTTGGGTATCGGCTACCTGAGTTCAATCACTAATGGAATGGAGTGCAGTGACTGATTCTGCTGGGTGGTCGCTCCCAGTCTCCATGCTCCCGTTTCCCCAAGATCTCCAATGATATCATTTACTTTTTCGACAATGGAATTGATATTGACCAGCGGATGTCGGGAAAAAACCTCCGGCAACCCGTAGGTGAGGTTGCAGGCCAGACAATGTCCGGGACGTTCGTGCAGGAGGATGTCGAAATACAGTGCCGCGCCATCGCTGCGGCGATACTTCAGTTCGAGATCGAAGGAGCCTTCCTCGGCATCCCCGAAAAGCGCCTCGAAGAAACGGTCAGCCGTGTCGGCGGGCATCAGGTCGGTGCAGGTGGCGGCACTAAAAAGAGCGGCAAATTGATCCATGGTAGCATCGGTCTAACGTGCTGAAATCTAATTGAATAATGATGATTTTTCCAACTGGAGAGAATAATAAACAATGAGTCGAACCTTTGTCAAGCACCGTTGCAGGGGGGGTGGGTGCTGTGGTAGAGTGGCGACCTATGTTGAACACCACCTACAGAGACGAACTGAACGAGGCCCAATACGAGGCCGTCACTGCCACGGATGGTCCGGTGCTGGTAATTGCAGGGGCGGGGAGCGGCAAAACCAGGACCCTGGTCTACCGGGTTGCCCATCTTATTGAACAGGGTGTCGACCCCGAATCGATACTGCTTCTTACTTTCACCCGCAAAGCCTCCCAGGAAATGCTCTGGCGGGCGGGGAGGCTCATCAGCGACAGCTGCAGCCGGGTGACCGGGGGCACCTTCCACAGCGTCGCCAATATGCTGCTGCGGCGATATGGAGGCCGCCTGGGATTTGGCTCCGGTTTCACCATTATCGACAGGGGTGATGCCGAGGGCATCATCAATTTGCTTAAATCTTCCCTGGAGTTAAGCGCGCCTAAAAAACAGTTTCCCTCCAAGCGGGCCATCATCAACATGATCAGTGGGGCGGTTAACAAGGCCAGGCCGCTGGAAGATCTGATCTTTGACGAATACAATCATCTGGCCGAGTTCACCGACGATATCCTGCTGCTTCAGAAGCACTATCAAAACTTCAAATTCGATCACGGGTTGATGGATTACGACGATCTGCTGGTCAATTGGAAACAGCTGATGGTCGAGGTGGTCGAGGCGCGCGAGGAGATTTCGAGCCGCTATAATTACATCATGGTCGATGAGTACCAGGACACCAATCTTATCCAGGCCGAGATCGTCAGGTTGGCCGCTTACCGCCACGACAATGTCATGGTGGTAGGCGACGACTCCCAGTCGATCTATTCGTTTCGGGGCGCCGACTTCTACAATATCATGCGCTTTCCCGAAACCTTTCCCGGGACACGGGTGATCAAGCTCGAGGAAAACTATCGCTCCACCCAGCCCATACTCAGTCTCACCAATGATATCATCAGCAAGGCCGCGGAGAAATACACCAAGACGCTCTACACCAGGATCCCCGGAGATCTCAAACCGGCTCTCTATGGAGGGCGCGACGAGCGGGCCGAAGCACATTTCGTCCTGAAGCGGATTGAAGAGCTGCGAGCCAAGGGGCTGCAGTTCAATGAAATCGCGGTGCTGTTCCGCTCCGGTTTCCATAGTTTTAAACTCGAGCTAGAATTGACCAGCCGCTCTATCAAGTTCGAGAAACGGGGAGGGCTGAAGCTGACCGAGTCGGCCCACATGAAGGATGTACTGGCTGTCCTGCGCCTCCTGGTGAACCCCATCGACAACCTGAGCTGGAATAGATTGCTGCTCAGCATCGACAAGGTGGGTCCCCGAACCGCCCAGAAAATTACGGCCGCCATTTCGGCCGCCGACGATCCCTTCCAGGCACTCAGCTCCTATCCGGCCGGCAGAACCTGGAAAAGGGGGTTTGACGGGCTGGTTCGGCTTTTCCATGAGCTGCGCAAGGCTGAGCCCCGGCCCGGCCTGCTCTGTGAGATCGTGCTCAAGTGGTATCAGCCGGTGTTCGAGCGGCTCTATGCGGATGACTATCCAAAGCGCCAGAAGGATCTGGATCAGCTTAAGACCATTATCGCTTCTTACGATGATCTGCAGAGCTTCATTGACGATACCACCCTCGATCCTCCCGAATCCGACCTGAATGCCTACAGCAACGATCTTGATACATTGGTGCTGTCAACCATTCACTCAGCCAAAGGGCTGGAGTGGGATGCGGTGTTTGTGATTGGTCTGGCCGACGGCAGGTTTCCGCACTCCTCGGCCTTTCCTGGTGAGCAATGGGAGGAAGAGCGGCGGCTGCTCTACGTGGCTGCCACCAGAGCGAGAAAACACCTGTTCCTTACTTATCCGCGCGAGCTGATGTCCCCCGATCGGCGCTTCAAGCGGGTCGGCATGTCGCCTTTTATCGCCGAACTCGAGCCGGGCGGCTACGAAGTGATCCGTTCTGCTCCCGGTGAGGGCCCTGCCTACGGTGCGCCCTATGGCGCCGCATCGGGGCGCTCGAGGCCAGCTTTAAAGAAGAGAGAAAAAAAGGCGGTGCTCGACGACTTCAGCAAAGGCTGCCGGGTCAACCATCCCTTTTTCGGCGCCGGCACCGTACACAAGAAGACGCCGCCGCGTTCGCTCGACGTGGCCTTTGACCGCCATGGCATGAAGACGCTGCATCTCGATTATGCTAAACTGACCATCGTCGAAGGCTGATTGTCCACCAGTAAGCTCAACCATTGCAGGAACCCCGCTTTGACCACTCCCATTACCACCTATGAAGAGGCCTGCAGGTACCTGGACGACCTGCAGATTCACAAAATAAAATTGGGCCTCGAGGCCATGCGTTCGACCCTGGCGAATCTCGGTTCTCCCGAAGAAAAATGCCCGGCGGTGCACGTGGCCGGCACCAACGGCAAAGGTTCGGTCTGTTCCATGCTGCGCAGCGTCATGAGCGCGGCCGGGTACAAGACCGGCCTCTATACATCGCCGCATTTGAGCTCGGTCCGGGAGCGATTCAGGATAGACGAGCACTACATAAGCAAAGAGGATTTCCGCCGGCTCATGGAGACCATCAGGCAGAGCCTGGCGGGAGGGCAGATTACCTATTTCGAGTGCACCACGGCCCTGGCCTTTCTCTGGTTCGCCGAAAACGGCTGCGATCTGGCAATACTTGAAACCGGCCTGGGCGGCAGACTTGACGCCACCAACGTGGTTGTGCCGCTGCTGTCGATCATCACCACTATCAGTTTAGACCACGAGCAATATCTCGGCACCAGCGTGGAAGAAGTGGCTTTTGAGAAAGCGGGGATCGTCAAACCCCATGTGCCGGTCATCTCGGGGGTTGACGATCGACAAGCCAGGAGGGTGATTACCCGGACCTGCGGCGAGCGCCAGGCTCAGCTCACTGAAAGGAACAAGGATTTCTGGCTGAGCCGGGAGCAAGGCGGGCCCTGGGTGTGGAAGTCGGCTTCCGATCAAGTAATTCTCAACCTCATGGGAGCCGAGCAGCCCAATCACTGGCAGGTCGACAATATCAGCTGTGCCGTTGCCGCCGCCGTACAGCTCAGGTCGTCTGGTTTCAATGTGTCGGCAGCGATTATCGACGGTGCTCTAGCCGGATCGAGCTGGCCCGGCAGGATGGAGCTGATCGAGATTCCGCTGCGGTTTCTGCTCGACGGCGCCCACAACCAGGCCGGAGTCGATTCTCTGCTGAAGTCGCTGGAGCGCTACCGCTATAGAAGGCTCTACGTGATCTGGGCCTCCATGGCCGACAAGAGCTACGCCAATATGCTCAATGAGGTGAGCCGGGTTGCCGATGTACTATTTCTTACCAGGCCGGACAGTGAGCGCGCCGCACTGCCAGAGGAGCTCCAAAGTCAACTGCAGCATGTGGAGGGGAAAGAGGTGCGTATCTGCGCCACGGTTGAAGACGCCCTCAGGCTGGTTGAGCAACAGGCAGGGCTGGAGGATCTGATCGTGGTTGCCGGTTCTCTATACCTGGTGGGAGAACTCAGGAGGTTGCTGGTCGGCGAGGTGGTGCCATGAGCGACGACTATCTCTGGCTTGACGGGATCGACGAGGAGACCATCAGGAAGGAGCGGGCCAAAGCCCGAAACCTGAGAAAAACCAGATGGTGGCAGCAGAAGACCGCCTCCGGCATCTGCTACTACTGCGGTTCCCGTGTGGCCCACCGCGAACTGACCATGGACCATCTGGTGCCGCTTTCCCGCGGGGGGCGGAGCACAAAGGATAACCTGGTACCGAGCTGCAAAGACTGCAACAACAAAAAGAAGACCATGCTTCCCGTCGAATGGGATGACTACCTGAACCGCCGGCGTTGATGAAAGATGGGAATGGCTGGAATTCTCCTCTCGACGCCTGCCGACGCCGCTCACGGTTCAGCCTGCTGGCCCGCAACAACCAGGCCATCGATCTAAGCTGAAAACTGCTTATAGTACGGGGTATGAAATTGATACCTCGAAATCACCGGGGCCCCGATAGGCCCATTCTTACTGCTGCCCGGCGAGTAGTGCGCTCCGCCCATCTCGCCTTAATGGTAATTCTTGCCCTCGCTCTGGCCGGTTGTTCGCCGCTGACCATGGTGAACACCATTGCCCCTGATGATGGCTTCGTCCTCAACAGGGCTGTCGGTTATGGATCGCTGGAACGTCAGAAACTCGATATCTATTACCCTGAGGTGCATAATCCCCAAGCGCCAGTAGTGGTCTTTTTTTATGGAGGCAGCTGGCGGCGCGGGGATCGTGAGAAATACCGGTTTGTCGGACAGGCCCTGAGTTCACGCGGATACGTGACCGTCATTCCTGACTATCGGCTCTACCCGGATGTGCAATTTCCCGTCTTCGTCGAAGATGGAGCCGCATCAGTGGCCTGGGTCGAAAAAAACATCGCCGAATCGAAAAACGGCATTGTCCTGATCGGTCATTCTGCCGGAGCGCATCTGGCGGCGCTGCTGGCCCTCGATGATCGCTATCTGAGCCAGCAGGGGGTGACCGACCGCTCGATAAGAGGCATGATCGGGCTGGCCGGGCCCTATGCCTTTGAACCTGAGAATTTTCGACGCTATAGAGCGATCTTTGCCACGGCCCAGCCCCCGGATATCTCCAGACCGGTAACCTACGCCCGCGGCGACGCCCCACCGCTCCTGCTGCTGCATGGTACCGATGACAGTATGGTACTGCCCCTTCACTCGCAGCTTCTGCAGGAGCGAATTGATGGTGAGAACGGCAGGGCGACGCTTTTGGAGCTGCAGGGCGTCAATCATTTCGACATCGTTCTGGGCCTGTCTGAGCCGTTTTTCCATCTGGCACCCGAACTGCTCCCCATGGTCGAGCGCTTCATCCGGGATCAAACTTAGGTTTGGAAGGTGGGGCGCATAATGAATTTTTCGCGTGAGGAAGATGAGGGGTGAGCACCTGATTTTGGGAGTTGTGAATCCCGGTGGGGTCTGTTAAATTCTGGGTCTCAATATTTCCCATTCCGGGCGGGTAGCTCAGCTGGATAGAGTGTCGGCCTCCGAAGCCGAAGGTCGCGGGTTCGAATCCCGCCTCGCCCACCAGTGATTTCAGATAGTTGTTACGGCTTTTGCCGATGATCGTGCCTGTGGGGCGCAGCGCACACGGGCAGACTCTGCAATCGCAACTTCTAGGAGCTGTTCAACTCTGATCTGACTAGTTCAGCGCCCTTTACCAAAGCCTTCAGTTTGCCCTGGGCAACCGTGCGTGACAGCGGCACCATGCCACAGTTGGTGCAGGGATAGAGGTGTTCCGGGGTAACATAATTCAGCGCTTTACGAAGTGTGGCTGCCACTTCTTCAGGTGTCTCGATCTTATCGGTGGCAACATCAATGGCCCCCACCAGTACATCTTTACCCTCGAGTAAGCCGATCAACTCTATTGGCACCCTGGAATTATGACATTCAAGTGATACTTGATCTATCGCCGATTCCCTCAGTAAAGGAAAGGTTTCTTCATACTGTCTCCACTCCGATCCAAGAGTCTTTTTCCAATCCATATTGGCCTTGATACCGTAACCATAACAGATGTGAACTGCGGTTTTGCAGGCCAGCCCTTCTGCCGCCCGCTCCAAGGTCTTAATGCCCCAGCTGCGAACCTCTGCGAAGAAGACATTAAAGGCCGGCTCATCGAATTGAATGACATCGACACCGGCGGCTTCAAGATCGCGTGCCTCATCATTTAAAATTTCAGCAAATTCCCAGGCCAGTTGTTCACGACTTTGATAATGGTCATCATAGAGGGTATCGACCATCGTCATAGGACCGGGCAAAGTGAATTTTATTCGCTTGGTCGTTTCGGCCCGCAGAAAATGAGCGTCCTCCACATACACCGGTTTCGGGCGGCTCACCGGTCCGGTAACGACCGGAACATCGGCATCGTAGCGGTCACGGATACGAATCGTCTCCCGGCGCTGAAAGTCGACCCCGTCGAGATGTTCGATAAAGGTCGTCACAAAATGCTGACGGGTCTGCTCACCATCGCTGACAATGTCAATACCGGCTTGTTCCTGGTCGCGGAGGACGAGTCTTACCGCGTCACGTTTACCTTCTCTCAATGTTCCGTCTGCCAGTTTCCAGGGAGACCATAGCTTCTCAGGCTCGGCCAGCCATGCAGGTTTGGGCAGGCTGCCGGTGATTGTGGTTGGTAGTGGTTTTGTCTTCATGCACTCACCTTCAGAAAATATTGCCAAAGATTAATTGTGAACTCTCACGCACAACCAGAATTCGATCTTTGACTATTGCGTGTGGCGGCTCAACGCCGCTATCTATTTGTAGGTCAAGAAGTATACTGTCAGATTGGCTTCAAGAGTACCATATAATAACGTTTTTTGGCAATTGACGTGCCCCGTCTCCACCTTAAGTTCAACGATTCTTTCATAGACGCCAAGAGGCGGAGCACCACAGAGGTATGGACAGGTCGGGACCTTATCTGATGGTCAGCTCCACGCGGTGATTAGGGGATTCGAGTCGATCGGTGCTGTTGCTCTCGAGAAAATTGGTCGCGTCCCGAGCGTCAGTCGTAATTTTTTCCTCTGGGATATCGTGTAAAATCAGGTAATTTCTGAGCTCAAAAACCCGTTTTTGAGAGAGAGCGAGGTTTCTGGCAATATTACCCGAAGAATCTGTATAAGCGCGGATGTCCACACTTACGGACGGGTTCTCGTCGAGATAGGAGATAACCTCGTCGATTGCGTCATAAGACCCCGAATGTATTGTCAGTGCAGATTTTGGGTAATACACAAACGTTTTATTATTGCTGTTAGTCGGTGTTAGAGTCTGCGTATCCTGCCGTCCTCTCATTTTCCGGGTGTCGCCTATGCCGCTCTCGATGGGAACAGAAACGGTCTCTGACTCTGAGGGTGGACCATCACCTTCATTCTGGAAGGCTTTCGCTTTGTTGTCTGCTGGTTTTTCCTGTAGCCTAGCAGTGCTGTATAGCGCCTTTATTTCGGCGCGGTGATTTGAAGATTCGAGCCCATCGGCCCTATTGCTCCCCAGAAAATTGGTCGCCCCCCGTGCGTCAGTCGAGATTCTTCCCTCAGGGATATCATGTAAAATCAGATAATTTCTGATCTCTAGAACCCGTTTTTCTGAGAGCGCGAGGTTTCTGGCCTTACTACCCGAAGA
>JARFQM010000023.1 GCA_029287755.1 Desulfofustis sp.
GCCCAGGACCTTGCAAAGCTGGGCGCTATTTTGCGCTCCATCAATGGTAAATTGCCGGCCTACGACTACATCTACACCTTTGGTACTACCGTTTCCAGAAGAGCCAGCGTGGTGATCGGCACCAAACTGCCGCAGATTTTCAATATCGTCACCGACCCTGTTGCCGCCGGGATCGTCGCCAGCCTCGATTCACCTGGCCCAACGGTAGGCGGCGGGAGCGACAAGATCGGCATCAGCCAGCAACTCGATCAGGCGCAGCGGCTGATCAGCTTCAAAAAACTGGGATTGTTTTTTAACCCGCGTGAAAAAAATTCCTTGATTATCAGGGATGAGGTGCATGGCTATGCCCGGGAACGCGGGTTCGAGGTGATCGACTTCCGTTCGCCGCCAGTAGATCAAATACTTTTGCAGAACCTTAAAATTCTCGGCGACAATCCTGCTCTCGTCGATGCCGTCTATCTTGCTCCCGACAGCTATCTGAGCTCCGAAGCCGCACTCATCGGTGCGCACCTGCGCAAGGCAAAAATAGCAAGTATCACCCAAATACGCTCTCTCATCGAACAGGGCGTGCTGATGGGCGTCGCGGGAAACTATTACGAACTGGGAAGATCAGTTGCCACCATTGTTGATCGTCACCAGAACGGTATAGCCTTCGAACAGATCCCCGTGGTACATTTCCACAGCCTTAAGCTGCTCATTAACCGTGACACTGCCGAGCTGCTGAGTATCCAAGTGGACAGATCGTTGTCTGCCGATGCCGAACTGGTTGATTGAGGATGAACGGTCCTAATTCCTACAAAAGCGTCAGTAGGCGATTGAGTTCTGCCTTTGTCGGCGTGGTTACCTCAGCACTGCTCGTGTTCGCCGCACTGGCGATTATTGTCGACAGCAAAAAGGTCAGCTCGGAACTGGAAACAAGGCTGGACAACGCCTTGAAGCTCTCCACCGTGAGCCTGCCCACCCCGCTCTGGAATCTCGACAACACCGTGGTGGACGATTTCATCGCCGCGCTCTTTCTCGACAGTGCCATTGTCTACGCAGAAGTGGTCTGGGGGGAGCAGCTCATTTCAAGCAGAAGGGCTGAAAATTACCATGGTGACCAGCCATCTGAATTTGGTGATGTCGACAAGTTCATAGACAAAAGCAGCGACATTCTTTTTGAAGGCAACAAGGTAGGGACCATCAGGCTGGTCATGTCGCGGGAGAGCGTCAAGCGTGAGTTGGTCGTGACCATGATCAAAATCATCTCGCTGATCGTTTTTATTGTTGCCGCCATTTTCTTTACCTCCCTGCTGATCACCAGAAAATACATTGCCCGGCCGCTGGCAAAACTCAGCCAATCCGCCTCTTCGATCGCCCGCGGAAACCTGGACACACCGGTGGACAGGACAACCAATGACGAGATAGGACAGCTCGCCCTGCACCTCGACCAAATGCGCCGCTCGATCAAAGATCTTTTCTCCGAGGTGCATGCCAGCAAAGAGCAGATCGAAGAGTACAGCAGAACCCTCGAGCAGAAGGTAGACGAGCGCACCAGGGAACTGGCGCAGTCGGTTGAAGAATTGGAAGCACTGGGCGAGGTCAGCCAGGTGGTCGGTTCATCACTTGATCTTGACAAGGTCCTGAGCAGCATAGTCCGCCATGCAGTGCAGCTATCCGAGGCTGACGGCGGGACAGTATTCACCTTTGACAGAAACAAGCAGATTTTCCTGCTCAAAACAAGTTACGGCGTAAACCAGAGCTTCGAAGAAGAACTTCGCCGCTCTCGGATCAGCAAGGGAGACGCCAGTGTTATAGGCCAGGCCTCAGTACGGCGCGAGCCGGTCCAGATCGCTGATATTCAGGTCCTGGGCGAGTATCCCCTCGCCTGTGTCCAGCGGGAAGGCTACCGTGCGGTGCTGGCAGTCCCTCTGATAGACGAAAATGAACTGGTCGGCGGTCTTGTGGTACTGAGCAAAAAGGCCGGTACTTTCCCGGAACGGGGGGTCAATTTACTGCACACCTTCGCCGCCCAGTCTATTCTCGCCATCCGCAATGCCCGGCTCTTTGAGGAAATCGAAGAAAAAGGGCGGCAGCTGGCCCGGGCAGACAAGCACAAATCTGAATTTCTTGCCAATATGAGCCACGAACTGAGAACCCCGCTCAACGCTATCTTGGGGTATACCGAGCTGATCCTCGATGAAATATACGGCACCGTACCGGACAAGATTGTCGAGGTCCTCACCAGGCTGGAGAAAAACGGCCGCCACCTGCTGAACCTGATCAACGATGTACTCGATCTTTCCAAGATCGAGGCCGGACGCTTCACCTTGACCCTGGGCGACTATTCGCTCACGGAGCTGATCGAGTCGGTGCACTCCTCACTGGAGTCGCTGGCTGCCGAAAAAAACCTGGCACTGAAGGTGAACCTGCCTGAAAAACTGCCTATCGGCAAAGGCGACGACCAGAGACTGACCCAGGTGCTTTTGAACCTGGTGGGCAACGCCATAAAGTTCACCGAGGAGGGGGAGATATGTATCGAGGCCCGGGCGGAGGATGAGTGTTTCATTGTTTCCGTCGTTGACACTGGACCGGGCATCTCAGAAGAAAATCTGCACACCGTATTCAGGGAATTTCATCAAGTCGACGGCTCGAGCACCAAACAGAAAGGCGGCACCGGCCTCGGCCTCGCCATTAGCAAAAAAATTGTCGAGATGCATGGGGGAAGAATCTGGGTGAGCTCTTCGGTCGGTGCAGGTTCCACATTCACTTTCTCCATCCCGGTGCGGGTTGAGAAAAGTTAGAGGGTAACACATGTCCAAATCAATTCTGGTGGTCGAAGATCAGGAAGACAACCGCCGTATTTTAAGAGATTTACTGACAAGCAGGGGCTATGACATCATCGAGGTAACCGACGGGCTGGCCGGAGTTGAAGCGGCCAGGCGGGAAAAGCCTGACTTGATCCTGATGGACATTCAATTGCCTGGTATTGACGGCTATGAGGCGACCAGAAGAATAAAAACGGAGCCGGATCTGGCCGGGGTGGTGATAATAGCGGTGACATCCTATGCCTTGAGCGGTGATGAGCAGAAGGCGTTGGAGGCCGGCTGCGACGATTACGTGGCCAAACCCTTCAGCCCCCGGAAACTGCTGGCCAAGATAGAGCAGTATCTGAGCAATGACAAAACCTCCTGAGAGTGCCCGGTGAGAACGCACCCCTTAATTCTGATAGTAGAAGACAACCCGGCGAGCCTGGAGATCATGCAGGTACGTCTCGAGGCCAGTGGTTACCGGGTAATTACTGCCACCGATGGCGAAGCCGGGCTCCACCTGGCTGAATCGTCATTGCCTGATCTGATTTTGCTCGATCTGATGATGCCCAGGATGGATGGACTGGAAGTCTGCAGACGGCTCAAGGAAAATGAACGGTTGCCCTTCATGCCGATCATTATGGTCACCGCCAAAACCGATACCAAAGATGTCATAGCCGGACTAGAAGCTGGAGGGGATGAATATCTGACCAAACCGGTGGACCATGGTTCGCTGGTCGCCCGGGTCAAGTCGATGCTGCGCATCAAGGAACTTCACGATACCGTTCTCGACCAATCGGAGCTAATGGAGAACCAGCTGAAAACCGCCTCGAAAATCCAGACACTGTTCTGGCCTGAACTGCCGAAACCGGAGGGCGGTATCCATACCTGGGCGGTCTCCCAGCCGGCAGCCTATGTTGGAGGAGACTTCTATGACGTGATCACCTTTGCCGACAAAAGCGTGCTCGCCTATGTAGCCGATGTCTCCGGCAAGGGGGTGCCGGCGGCCCTGATCATGGCGGCGGTGTCAACGAAAATAAGGGCCGAAGCCTCACTTCACCAGAACCTCAACCTCATCCTTCAGGCGGTAAATGAAGCCATGTATGAGCTGGCTTCGACCGAAGGCTATTTTACCACCATGCTGCTGCTCAAGTACTGGCCGGAGAGAAGGGACGTGGAGATGGTCAGGGCTGGTCACATAAATCCGGTCCTGGCCGGCGCAACCGAAGTCAGGGAGATTTCCCACCTGAAAGGTGTTTCGCTTGGGGTGATGGAGGAGGTGGATTACCAAATAGACAGACTGGTATTGAATCCCGGTGAGTCGCTGCTGCTGTTTTCAGACGGTGTTAGCGAAGCCGAAAACGAAAAAGTCGAGCAATTCGGCTATCAGCGTGTGCTCGAACATTTGTCAGCCAGCAGATCCTTGCCACGCGGTGAGGGACTTCTGGAGGCTGTCCGGAAGTGGCGCGGGGAAGCCCTGGCCAACGACGATCTCACTATTTTCGAAATCTGGTGTGAACCCGATTAAAGAAAACAGTCAATCCAAGACCAGGAGACCAGGAACTGGTCAGTCAATAATGTAGTCTCTCTGCATCAGAATTTCTTCGATGTAATCACAGCCCCCCGATTCCTGATAGGCCGCGCTGACTATGAAAAGGTCGTGCGGAAACCTGCCCGGAAGAGCGGGGCGCGCCTTAGCTTTAATAGAAAATGAACCCATTTTTAGCTGAGTTGGGTGAGCCGGATGGTGAAAAAGAATCGCCTCCTCGCACCGACTTTTTCTCCATGAGTGTTTTTTCATTTTCTTCCCCCTCTTTCTTGAGTCACCGATGGTCCTGACCGGCAACGTGGCCGGAAATCGCGCACCCCATTCCCGATCATCCTCATATGAGCATCTGATTGCCAGGAACGTGCCAGAACTCTGCCGGCGTGTGGGTAACTTGAATGTGATGTCGTTAGGTTACTGAAAATGAATGAATAATTTATGATTACAAATGTATTTCCAGAGCAATACTGAGCAAACTGGGGCCTGATCTGCGTAAGGCGTCCGAGCGGAGGGCCAATACTGTAAACCTCGTGTACAGTCAGAAGAGGAGATGTCAAGGGAATGGGCAGAAATAGGTTCCTGCTTTATCGATGAGATTCAGGAGGTCAGCCTGAGAAAAAACAGAGACCGGCGGAGGTACCCAGGCTCAACCGGTCTCTGCACAGGCAGCGTGTCGAAGTTTTTTGCAGGAACAAGGACATGCTCGCCAGTAAACATTTTCTATCAAGATGCGTGCCATCATTTTATAATTTACCGATCTTCTCCCGGCAATCGGCCGATGTCCTACCACTTTGTAGGTAATTTTACTTAAAAAATCAGCTAACCCCATGACAAGACTGGATATTTTTAATAGGCTTTTAACAACAACAATTCGGTCAGTTACGCAGTTTTAACGATTTTATAACGGATGACATTGCGCAAAACCGCAGTGCAGGTTCACCTCGTTTCGACCAGTCAAACTATTTTATGGGTGACAGCAACAGATCGAGAAAATATTTTGCTTATCGAGTGAGCCTTTTGCAAAACTAAGATTGTCGTTCAAAATCAAACCATGCGAAAAATTTTACCACAGGCATATGATTGATATTCCGAGGATAAAATTTTGAGCATAACGCAGAGTGTGGGCGAAAAGATCGTTCTGCAAATGGCTCGAGTTTTACCCTTGCCTTGACACATGATATAACTACTGGTAAGACAACGCCGTACGCAACCGCGTGCCCGTAGCTCAGCTGGATAGAGCACCAGGCTTCGAACCTGGGTGTCGGGGGTTCGAATCCCTCCGGGCGCGCCAGCAGATCCGGGAAGCACCCCCGCCGCTGACCAACCAATGCCTATCTCAAACCCACACCATTGAAAGATTTTGCCATGAAAAGAAAAACGAATGGAAGCGCTGCAACATTAACGCCGGCCATACTGGCCGCTGCGCTGATGCTGCTGGTCGCCGGCTGCGCCGGCGGTACCAAATATGGGGCCGCCAATATCAACAGCACGCCGGAAGGAGCTGAAATTATCAACCTCAAGGACAACACCAACCTGGGCCGTACACCCGCGCAGGTGGTCTGGCGAGGAGAAGAATCAGAGAAGATCACCGTACAGCTCCAGAAGGACGGGTATCATTACTCCATCACCTCCTTCTGGATCAACCGACGGCACAAAACCGAGGCCGAAGCCCGGGCCCAGGCCATCGACGTACACAGCGAACTGGAAAAAGAGTAGCTCCGAGCGCCAATTCAAGACTATGGTAGCCCCATGAAAAAACACGTTCTAATTCTCGCATGGTTTGCTGCAGCCGCCTTTCTGCTCAGCTCCTGCGCTTCAAAAGAGGCGGTAAAAATCAAGATCCACACCGATCCGGAAGGCTCCCACATCGTCTACCGAGTCGCAGATGATTATCGCTCCGACGATCCCCCCTGGATTTACCTCGGCGTCACCCCGTATCAGGGGGTAACCCAGATACATTCCTCATCCTTTGACCACGCCGATACCATCACCTTCAAGGTCATGCGACACGGCTATCTCGATCAGGTCAAGAAGTGGTCAGGAGATCAGTTTCAGGAGGAGTACGAGCGGGAAGGAATGATGTTCTGGGCGCCGCGGCTGATCAAAGCGGGGCAGTGAGTTCCGGCGGCATTCGCGGTCAGGTTGTCCCGGTCTGGTCAGATTGCGGCCTGCCGCCGGAGAGTTCCTCTTCGATATAGCGCCTGACGTAGCGCTCGCCATTGATGGTCCAGGATATCACCCAGGCCCCGATCAGCACGGCAACGGCGCCGATGCCGATCAGGAAACCGGGCGCCAGCAGATAGGTCAGCAGAAGTGCACCAGCAGCGGCGATGACAAATTTCACCGCCCGCATCTTGGTATCCCGGATGATTTTCCGGGCCCCTTCCACCGTGTCGATATTGTTGCGGGTCAGGGAATCGCGCAGGGCTTCGTAGCCCGCCTGATGCCGCCGCTCCATACGCCCGAAGGGGTCATTGATTTTCATTCTATATCCATCGACAAGTTTTTCATCCGGCCACCCTCAAAGCGCCTTCTGAGGGTACCAATCACAACGCTTAAAGGGTAAAGCGCGTATCGTGGTGGGTCAACTGCTCGGCACCGCTTTCGGTGATCAGAAAAACGTGCTCGATGCGTCCGGTACAACCCGGCTCGTAGCACCCCGGTTCCAGGGTTACCACATCGCCTATGATAAGTTCTTCGTCACTGTGCGGCACGAAGAAAGGGGCCTCGGGATGACCCAGCCCGAGGCCGTGGCCGGCGTGGTGGGAGAAGCTGTCACCAAAACCATGGCGGTCCATGCACGCTTTCACGGCCCGATAAACATCCGCTGCCCCCGTGCCCGCTCCCAGGAGTTCCCTGCCAGCCTGCAGGGCCTCATGCAGGCCCTTTTCCAGATCTATCTGATGCTGATCGGGTTCCGTGTCGACCAGAAGCGTCGCCGTGTAGTCGGCCCGGTACCCTGCCACCATCGGGCTGAGATCGAGTATCACCGTATCGCCCTGCTCCAGAATCCTTTTGGTGGGACCTCCCGAGATCTCGAGGGTGCGGGGCCCACTGATGATGTCGCCGATGAGCATGGCCGGCGCTGCTGCCGCCTCGGTCACGGCTGCGCAGATCAGGTTGAACAGCTCGATCTCGCTGAGGCCGGGCCGGATCTCCCGGCGGGCAGCCTGATGACCGGCCAGTGCCGCCTCCTGGACGGCGCGTATGCAGGCCAGTTCGTCCGGATACTTGGCGCGCCGCTGCCGCCCGATAGAGGGTGACAGATCGGTACATTGGCTGGAATGTAGCTCGGGAATCAGGGGAAAGGAACCGACCTCGATACCGATGCGGGCCGATCGGTAGCGTGAACCGATGAACTCACCAAGGACTCTGGCCCCCTGGGAGAAAATTTCCTGATCCGGGTTCTTGAGACCGTCGTACCAGCCCCAGATTTCCAGGTCGTCGGTATAGGCTTTATTGGCCGCTTCTTCGGCGAAATTGTGACACAGCAGCGTGGTCTCCCCCTCGTTCGGTTCGAACAGAAGGTAGGCAGGCCCCCATTGGGACAGAGAGGGAAAAGGTGTGAGGAACCCCGCGTAATAGTAAAGATTTCTCGGGTTGGAGATGATAATCAGGTCGCCGTCGAACGTCTGGGCAAGGTGGGTGCGCCGCTCGGCACACCCCTGAGGGGTCAGTGCTGGTATGGTCATGGTAGCCCTCATTAGCGAGCATCAGGCCAGGGCCCGATACAGTAGATGGTAACAGCAAAAGAACGTGCTCTATCATTCTTTAATTCTGATGGTCGCTTTCGGCAAGGTCTGGCCGAATCTTCAGTTCGCCATTGTCGATGAGCACGCTGACATTGCCTGAGATTCCGCTGACGAAGACTGGAATGTCATGCCGGCTGAACCAGTTTCTGATCCTGGCACTTGCTTCGCCCCGCCAGAAACTCTCGGGTGTCGACACCAGCCCCCAGCGGGGGGCAACCTTTTCAAGGAACAGTTCGGGGACCACCGGCTCTATACCGTGATGCGGTATCTTCAGCAGGTCGGCTGCAAGATAGTCCGAGTGAGCAGCCAGGTAGCCACCGATATCCTCGTTGAGATCACCGGTGAATAACGAGGTGAAGCCGCCATGGATAAGCTTCATGATCAGCGACGTATCGTTGATGTCGGCCCTGTCAATTGGAGGAGTCTCCCCATCGAACGCATAAAGGATTTCCAGACTGGTGTTCTCGCCGAGCTGCCAATGCATCCCCGATTTTCCCTCTCTGAGTTCGATTCCCCTGGACTTCAGGCGCGCGCGGATGCGCTGCACATCCTGGTAGTCGCACCCCCACGGTACTTCACGCTCACACCTCTGCCGGTCGGGAAGGTTGAAGTAAAGGTATTTTATCCCGACATCGTGATCCAGCAGCGCATCGAGGCCTCCGTAGTGATCGCTGTGGGCATGACTGATAAAAACCAGATCGAGAGAGGTGATATCGCGCTCTGCCAGAAAAGGTACAAGCGAGGTTTCCGCCAGATCCTGCGGGCCGGCATCGATGAGCACATGGATCCCATTGCCAACCCTGATCACATGAGCGTCGCCCTGCTGCCCCGCGTCGTTGACGTTGATCATGGTCCACTCCAGCCGGGGCGAGGCCGGAGAATCAGTTTTGCGTGCAGTCAACACGTCACTGGGAATTTCCATTGAGATTGTTTTGCTGAGATTTGGGTTAACAGGCAAGAGTGGCGACAGGTCGGAATCATTTTATTGATAATGAGAGGGCTGAAGGGAGTCAACCCTCTCACAAGCTAGAAAACGGTTGATATGGCGATAACCCAGAGGTTTTCTAGCGGCAGGGAAAGGTACTCTGACCAGGAAGCAGCCGGCGCCAAGCCGACAGCTTCCATCATTTTAGAGGGTTATCCCGCGGCTGACTCTGCTGCCGCCATGGGCTGCCGTGGCGTGGCCGCCTGACGAAACGGGCTGGCCACAAAAGAGATGAGTCCCCAGGCACAGGCAATGCTCAGAGGAAGAACGATAAAAAGCGCTACAGGCAGAAACCATAAGGCGACAATAAATTGATCCAGTCCAGTCATTTCGCTACCCCCTTCGATAATTTTCGACCACCGTTGCGGTTGCCAATGTTATTCTCGATCACCGATTTCAGAAGAATGCTCTATTGAGCTGTCCCCAACCTTTCTTGTTTCTCTGCATTGCCAGGAATATGCCAGGTTCGCCTACCCCTCGGGCTGTTCACTAAAAAATTAGCTATATATCTGTTTTTTATATTTAAATAATACATTTACAAAACTCTTGTCCGGATGCAGAAAGGATACAAACGTCGATCTGTGTAAAGGACGTGGACATTTGTGCCCAAATGGTGTAAATAATATTTACACTTTGCCTTCTTTCTGCACGCTGACCTGTTCTGCCGGGGGGGCACCATGGCCAACGAATTTTTTCTCACAGAACAAGAGCTGTCGGTCTTTGGCGATGTGATCGCCTCTTTCCACCGTACCAGGGACCTCGGTGAGATGCTGGGAGTGATATTTACCAAGATCAAACCGATCTTCGCTATCGAGGGCGCCTCGATAGCCCTGCACGACCCCGCCGCCAAGGAGTTCTTTTTCTACCGGACCATCGAACACGAATCCCGGCCTGTTCAACCGCAGCCGCCCACCTTCCGCTTCCCCGATGACCAAGGTATCGCCGGCAAGGTGCGGGAGCTCGGCGAGTCGGTCCTGGTCAACGACGTGAAAAATGATGAACGGGTTTTCAACATCCAGGCCGACAGTTCGGATTTTGTCACCCGCTCGATGATCTGCGTGCCGCTCAAATCGAGAAAGGGATTCCTCGGCGTGTTCTATGCCCTGAACAAAACCAGCGGCGATTTCACCGACAAGGACCGTACCCTTCTTGAGATCCTCTCCAACAATATTTCCGTCAGCCTGGAAAACGCCCAGCTCTATGGTGAGTTGTCCGATCATCTCGAAGCCCTCGAACGCCAGAAACAGATGCTGCTCTCGCAGGTGCAGGCGGAAACCGGCTTCAAGGAGATTATCGGCTCGAGTCCGCCGATGCGCCGCCTGTTCTGGCTCATGCAGAAGGTGATCGATGTACCGACCACGGTGCTGATCCAGGGAGAAACCGGGACCGGGAAAGAACTCATCGCCAAGATCATCCATTTCAACGGGCCGCTGAAAGACAGGCCGTTTATTGCCGAAAATTGTGCGGCACTGCCCGAGACCCTGCTGGAGAGCGAGCTCTTCGGCCATGTCCGCGGCGCCTTTACCGGCGCCGTGGCCGACAAGAAAGGGCTGTTTGAGCTGGCCGACGGGGGCACGATTTTCCTCGATGAAATCGGGGAAATGTCTCTGCCCATGCAGGTCAAACTCCTCCGCGTACTCCAGGAAGGGCAGTTTCGACCGGTGGGCGGCCACAAGACCGTGCAGGTCAATGTCCGGCTCATCGCCTCGACCAACCGCAACCTGGCAGAGGAGAGCAGCAAGGGCAGGTTCAGGGAAGACCTCTACTACCGCATCAACGTCTTCCAGATTACCCCGCCGCCGCTGCGTGAGCGCCAGGACGACATCCTCGCCCTGGCCAACCATTTTCTGGAAAAATTCAGCACCAGGTACCACAAGCCCGTGCCCCAGGTCACTCCGCAGACCCTGGATCTGTTGATGCGCTATGACTGGCCGGGCAACGTCCGGGAATTGGAAAACGAGATGGAGCGAGCCCTCACCATGGCCGCCGGCGGGGAGTTGATTGCCCCCGAGCTGCTTTCCGACAAGCTTCGACCATCAGGAACCGAATATAGTGGCAGGGAACTGCGGCTCTCGGGTTCTCTCAAAGAGGCGGTCAGCAAGGTTGAACGCCAGATGATAGAAAAGGCCCTGGCCGACGCCCACGGCAACCGCTCCCAGGCTGCCAAAGCACTGGGGCTGTCACGGCAGGGATTGCTCAACAAGATCAGCGCCTATCAGATCACCTTCGAAAAAGAGTAGTGTCAGCATTATGAAGCAGGCAGCGGCGCCATTTATTTTCGGACTCCTCCTGGCCCTGGCCGGAATCGCCCTGCTGGCCTCGCCGCTCGGCGTCCGCCTCGAGGAGAATCTGGGGCTGGCTCTGCTGTTCAAGCTGCGGGGCCCGGTAGAACCGCCCGAGGGCGTCGTCATCGTCAATGTCGACGAGGAGTCGGCCGAGCGCTTCGGTTACCCCGAAAATCCCTTCAAATGGCCCCGGGATGTCCATGCCGAGCTGATCGAGAGGCTGGTCGATTACGGAGCCGCCGTGATTGCCTACGATGTCCACTTCGCCGACGCCAAGGATGAAGACCGCCGCTTCGCCGAGGCCATCCGCAGAGCCGGCAACGTCATCCTGGTCCAGCGGCTGCTGCGCCGACAGGTGACCAGTGAAGAGGCTGCAGCCGGTCCCGCCTATGACCTGGAAGTGCTGGTCTCCCCTACCCCGGTACTGAGTGATTCGTGCCAGGCCATGGCCCCCTTTCCCCTGCCCAAGGTGCCGGTCAGGGTCAACCAGGCCTGGACCTTCAAGAATTCCATGGGCTCCATACCGACCCTGCCGGTGGTGGCGCTCCAGGCTGGCGCCCTCAAGCGCAACAAACACTTTTTCACCTGCCTGGAGCACACATTTCCGGAGGAATTCAGTACATCCACCACGCCGCTATCCCAGATAGCCGGGCAGAAGGGGCTGGTCGAGGCCATGCGGCAGATCAGACTGCAGCTTGTGCAGAGACTGTCAGTGCCCACCGGCATGTCGCTGCTCTCCGAATCGTGCAATCTGATGTCCACCGCCGACATGCAGTTTCTGCAGGCCATGATCCAGGTGTACGGGGGCAACCATCACGTCTATGTGAATTTCTACGGACCGCCGTCGACCCTGCCGACCATTTCGATGCACAAAGTCGTGCTCTCGGATACAGCCGACGAGCCTTCCCTCAGAGGCACGATAAAGGACAGAATTGTCTTTATCGGTGCCGCCCGCACCTCCTGGTCCGAACAGAAGGACGGTTTTCACACGGTCTACACCAGGCCCGACGGGCTCGACCTCAGCGGGGTGGAGATCGCCGCCACCGTCTATGCCAACCTCCGGGACGACAGCTACCTGAAGCCGCTGCCCTTTCCCGCAAGCGCGGCAACTCTGCTGGCTGGCGCCCTGGTCGTCTGTCTGCTCACTTTTCCGCTGTCGCCGCTGCCGGCCGCGACAGCGCTGATCGTCTATGGCGGAGCAGGCCTGGCCGCAGCCTGGTTCCTGTTTGCCACTCACGCCGTCTGGGTCCCGGTCGTCGTTCCCCTGGCACTTATGCCGGCCGCCGGTTATCTCACTGCGCTCATCTTCAAGTACCTGCGCTCCAGGCGGGAACGCAGACATATGCAGAAGGCATTGGAGCTCTACCTGCCCGACAGCGTGGTCGAGGAGATATCAAAGGATCTCGATTTCGTCACCAGCGGCGACCGGATGATCTACGGCGCCTGTCTGCTCAGCGATGCAGAGAATTATACGACGCTCTCGGAACGATTACCCCCCGAGGAGCTCAGCCGGGTGATGAAGGACTACTATGGGCTCCTGTTCGGCCAGGTTAAGGAACACGGCGGTACGGTGACCAATATGATCGGCGACTCCATGTTCGCCCTCTGGCCGTCCACCGAACCCAAACCGGAACTCAAGGCAAAAGCCTGTCAGGCGGCCCTGGCCATCATCGACGTGCTGCAGGAGTTTAATCAAGCCCACCCGGAGCATGCCCTGCCCACCCGGATCGGGCTCCATTCGGGCTACCTGCTGATGGGCCACATCGGCGCCGCGGGCCACTATGAGTATGCCCCGGTGGGCGACATCGTCAACACCGCCTCGCGGATCGAGGGGCTGAACAAGAGGCTCCGCACCCGGCTGCTGGCCTCCGAGGAAACAGTTGTCCAGGGAGAAGGCTTCCAGAAACGGCTGTTGGGCACCTTCCTGCTCAGCGGTAAGAGCCGCCCGGTGACCATCTGCCAGATACTCGCAGAAGGTGCGTTCTCAACTTCTGTCGCACCTGTCTACACAGAGTTGTTTCCCGCCGCCCTGGAGCTTTTCAAAGCGAGACAATGGCAGCAGGCCGAAACGACTCTGGCCCGCTGCCTGGATCTGGAGCCTAACGACGGCCCCTCTCACTTCTATCTGGAGCTGTGCCGCGCCTACCTTCGCAAACCGCCTCCGGTAGACTGGCAGGGGGTTATCCCGGTGGGGAAGTAGCCCCATTACAAATCTGTTCTGCAGGTTCATCGCAGATTACGCCACCTGCTAGAATTGGAGAGTTAAAGTCAGAAACACCCGCTGTTCGGTCAGAAATTTTGGATTTGCCGGATCGGTATCAATATAGTTGAACTCCTCGTTAAAGAGATTTTTGGCGACCAGACTGACGATGCCGTAGCGCTTGGGCAGACGGTAACTGAGTGCGGCATCCACCTGCCAGAACTGATCGCTTGCCACTGCCTCTTCGGGAACATACTCTTTAAAATTTCTCTTCTGGTCGACATAGTTGGCCCATATCCGGGCACTGAATCCACAGGGATGAAAAAAACTCATCTGGGGGACCAGCCGGTGATTGGTTACACCCTTGACGCCGAATATCGCTCCTACTTCCATCTCATCCTGTTCAAAATCCTCGTAAAAATATTCCAGCCCAAGCGACATCCATTTGACAGGTGCCCAGTACAGGTAGGCCGAGCCGATCTGCTCTCTCCAATCGTCTTCTGCCGGAGATGTCGTGCCTGATATCTCATCAAGCTGAATAAAAGGTACTTCCAGATCTCGCTGCAGATATTTGGCACCGGTGAACAACGTGTGAGAGAACTTCTGATCTATCCCGACACCATAGTTCCAAATGAGGGAGGCTGTCACATCGTCAAAAAACTGGTTAAAGCCTGCCACATTGGTTGGTTCTATGGTCTGTGAGTTAACCAGGCTTCTTGACACGGTTTTGAAAATCGCCCCGCGAACCAGCGTGCTCTCAGCGGGCTGCCAGACCAGTCCCAGCTTAGGATTAATCTCTTCTCTGTCCCGGTCAGTGCTTTCTACCAGATCGGCGCTGAGGCCGACGGTGGCAGTGAGCTTGTGGGGAAGCTCACACTGTGCATAGCCATAGATATTGGCGTGCTCGCTCTCAAAATCTTCTGCAGCCTCAAAAGGAAACGGATCGTTAAAAACCACTTTATCATCCCCTTCCAGGTAGAAATAACCCACTCCGCTCTGCAGACTAAATCTATCCGAGTTATAGAGATGCTGTAGCTCGCCGATGACTGCCTCGCTGTCGCTAAAGATTTCGATCCCCTCCCATCCTGTAATATCAGAGTTTCCAGAATCGAGGGCTATGGTGCCCAGCAGGGTTGAATTGGGCCTGAAATCGTGGCGAAAACCGGCGCGAGCGCTCTTCTCTTCGAACGACTGCCTTAGTGTGGGGCTATAATTGTAGACCGCCGGATCGATGATCATGGTCAGATCACCGGTCTCGTCCTCGTCGTAGCGCAATTCAAACATCCAGCTCGTTGTGGGCGATGCCATGCCCTGGACGAAGCCGTTGTAAATCTCATAGCGCTGGTCGTTATTTTCCCGGATACCGTCGGTTGTATAGTAGTACTGGCCGATGCTGTAGGATAGTTTATTGTAGACCGCGGAGTGGACCAGCTCGTCCCCGAGCGTTTCGTTGCTGCCAGCGATGCCGCTGGCCTGCAGGGCAAAGCGGTTGCGCAGAAAGAGCGAGTTGTATTCATTGAGCGAAGCCTGCCCCGGTCCTGCCCCTTGGAGTACGGCCAGGTCGCTTTTGCCAAGCTGCGGCTGGACCGGGTTGATATTCAAGGGCTGCAGAAGCTGGGCCTGGAGCAACTCGCTGACCCGGGCAATCTCGTGGCGTGGCAGCACCCGGTAGCTGTCGGACAGGAACCGGTGGGCCGAGAAGTTGCCCGGCTGGGCGGCCACCGATTTCCAGCCCTCGGCCAGGGCCAGCTGCTGAAAACCGAGATCCTGGTAAATGCGGCCCAGGCTCGTACTGCGGGCGGCCAGGTCATCGTCGAGCAGAAAGCGCGAGCGATAGACGGCCCGATTGTCGTTTAAGGCAATCGACTGCTGCAGATCTTTGAGCGCCTCCACCGGACGGTTGTCGGTCTGCTTGCGGATTGCGTCGTAGAACCACGGTGTCGGATCGGCCGGATCGAGCTCCTTGGCGATCTGGTACTGACGGCCGGCCAGAGTATCGCGGCGCTCCTCGAAAAAGGCCTTGCCCAGGTAACTCCTTATCAGCGAGTTGGAGGTATCCAAAGCTGCACCGATCTCGATCTCCACTCGGCCCGGGGCCACCTGCCCCTTACGGATCTGGCTCAAACCAAGTCCTAGCCGGGCCAATGGCATGGCCTGATCCAGTTCGATGGCCCGGGTGAAGGCGGCCTGGGCCTCTTCGATTTCCACCCTGGTCAGATGGACGAAGCCTTGCACTGCCTGGACCCTCGCATTGTCAGGGGTGAGGGCAGCGGCCTGGTCGATGGCGGCCAGGGCCTGATCGAAGCGACCGACCGCAAGCTGTAGTTCAGCCAGCCGGGCTAGCACTTCTACATTATTGGGGTTTGCTTCGGCTGTTTTCAGCAGAGTGTGCCGCGCCCCATCGACATCGAAGGTGGCCTGCTGGGCATAGCTCAAGGCCAGGCCGGCGGCGGCAGACTCGGGCGCAAGTTCAATTGCCTTCTGGGCCTTGGCGAGGGCGGAGTCCTGCCTGTTCTGCACCACGTCGATGATGGCGAGCAGGGCCATTGCATTGCTGTTTTGGGGGTCGGCCGTAAGCGCTTTGTCCAGTGCTTCTCTGGCCACGCCAACCTGTCCCGTCTGCAGCGCGGCCGATGCCTGGCTGACCAGTCTATCGGCTTCGGTTTCGGTGCTGCCGACAGTGGGTGCCAGGATCGTCGGGTAGTAGAGGGTCCACTGCACCGCATCGCGCGGGTTGACCACGGTACTGTAATGGGGGGCGGCTCCTTTTGACGCAGTGACAGACTGCCCGCTGGCTATATCGAGACTGCCCTGAGCGTTGGCGGCCCTGACCAAGCCCTCGAAGACAATGATTTCCGCCTGCTGATCATCGGCGCTGACCAGGAA
>JARFQM010000064.1 GCA_029287755.1 Desulfofustis sp.
ACAGCGTGGATCAGCAGTGGGTTGATGCGATTATCCATCGAAGCATTCTCGATCATTCTGCCAAGCGATAGCTTGTATTTACTTTCAGCTCTGCCCAGGTTTTTGGACAGCAGGGCCGGCAAGCGATAAATGTCTGTGTAATCTGCCGGGGGGGCACCTGTGCCCATGGCGAGCAACTCGTTGTAGCGCTGCTGGATGCGCCGGTGCATGGCCGGATCATCGTCAATAACCCAAGAAATCTCTTCCCAGTTACTCTGGTAGTTTCGACAGCTGCGCCCATAAACCCTTTTTTCCGGCCTGCCGTCGACAACGAGGACTGTGTAGTAATAACGGCACAGTCTGCTCTCCTCGGTACAGGTGAGAAAGACGGCAAGATTGCGTTCTGTGCCTGGTTCCTCTGTGATAGTCCAGGAGGCTATTTCTCCGTCGCGAAGCTGTTGCTCCAGGAGGATGTTGGTATCATGCCGCAGCCGTCCCTCGGTCGTTGAGAGGTCCGCGCAGCCGACTAGCCCGAGAAGAAACAGGCAGGTGAGTATGCCCGCCAGCGACAGCCAACCCGTCCGTACCCTTTTATCGCTTATCAGTTTTTTCGTCATGGCAGCCAGCAGACCCAAACCAGGGGATTTACGGGTTGTCGAGGTAGATTTTCTCGGTAGCGACATCCAGTTTGTCGCTTCCCTTTTGGCGCCCGTAAAGGGTAGCCTCTCGGTATCTCCGGCCTTCACTGTCAGTCTGGACATCACTGATCGGCTTGATCGTGAAGCGGTGACCGGTCTGAGGATTGGTCCAATGCCTTTCCTCCCCGGTCGGGGTCTGTCTGAGTTCCTTTTGCAGGCGTTCTTCATCCGCTTTGTCCATATAGTTACCGATGACCCCGCCGATTAAGCCGCCTACCGCTGCACCAGCAACAACAGCGGCAATCTGGGTAACCTGGTCTTCATCCTTGGTCAGCATGTAACCGGTAAGCCCACCGGCAGCTCCTCCGATGGCTGCACCCTGTTGCGTCCGGGTACAACCTGCTGCTGCAACCTGGATTATAATGAGCAGGCTGAAGAAAATTCCAAATTGTTTACCGATCATGAATTGTTAACTTACCTGTACCCCTGAGGTGATAGGCAATCGCTTTTTTGGCCTGCCCTAAATTTGCAATAAATTCCTCTCCGCCAGACATCAACATAATTCAGCCTATCTTCTTTCAACAGCCATTTCAAGGAGTCCCTGCCGGCATAGCGTTAGATTGCCAACTCAAATATTTGTAATTTGAGCCTTTAGCAAAACTAAGATTTTCGTTCAAAATCAAGGCATGCGAGAAATTTTACCACAGGCATATGATCGCTATTCCGAGGATAAAATTTTGAGCATAACGCAGAGTGTGGGCGAAAAGATCGTTTTGCACATGGCTCATTTCATAAATTCCTGAATCATTACCATCTTCCTGATTTGTCCGTGAAGGTTCGAGCAAACGGATAGCACTCCAGACTTACCTTATCCTGACCAAGGTCTATCTGACGGCTCTGCTGCTCTGCGTTGGATTAAAAGGAAACATCTCAACATTGATGCTTTTGGAATGGCGCCACTTCTCACAAACTACTGGAGCATCTCGGGATTGTTGGTTTATTCGGATATCGAATTGATTTTACGATCTCCTTTTAATAGTTCGAGACGATTTCCTGGCGGAACTTGAAGTTAGGTTACGTCTTGTACTCTGCTTATTTGGTCGAGTTTCCTAATTGCAACTGGCCAAACAGATTGCGGGCAGATTTTTCTTGCCGATTGGGAAATGATTCCGTCAAAAATATCTTCCGTTCCATTGCTTTTAAAAGATCTTATCATGCCTCATATTATAATGAAGTCCGTTATATATATCAGCTTCTTAGATAGTTTCTGTAAGTAACAAAGTTTCTGTAAGTAACAAATAAACTTGCATGTTCTTGAGTATATATATGTATTTATTTTGGGCGCCAAAATCTCGGGACGCATCGCTGCCTCCACTGCTGTTATAGCAGTCTGGCGGATTGCTGTCTGGATACCAAATGAGGTACTACCAGTAGCTGTTTACTCGACTCAACAGCTTTGCTTCTCGCTGATCACAGCTATCTTTCCGCTGGCCGAAAATAGCGTGCCAACATGTCAAGGTGATGGGCGGTAAAAGAAAGGGTGCCCGCTGATGCCTGTTGCCGCCTCTGTCGAATCCAGTCTGAAGCTTTGGATGCGTGGTGAGGTGAGGTAGTGAGTTCTTTCTCAACCATAGCAATTATCACTCCCAGAAAATTGTGTTCCTCAGGGCTATAGACCTGCTCCTGGGGTGCGATGAGCCAATCCGATGAGCCGCTGGCCAGCAGATCCAGTCCCTGCTCTTCGAGGAAAGAAAGCAACCTTCGTCCAGTCATACTTGCACCGAAGCACCGCTGCTCCATCGATTCGTGATAGTGGTTGATGATTGTTTCATCATCTTTACAGGGTGGTGAGAAGCTAGTCGCACCATCGAAGTTACAGGTCGTGTAGAACAGGCCCCGGTTCTTGAGCAGCTTAAGTAGATTCGGAAGTATTGCAGTAAAATCGATCAGATCGAGTACGGCATGGGCGATGAGCAAGTCCCAGGTATGCGGTGGTTCAGATCCGGCGGCGAGGTCCCCTATTCTCGCCTGCCTAATAGTGAGCTTTACCGTTGTCTCAGGCGTATAGAGCAGTGCCTGCTGGTCGCCATCCCAGTCAATATTGTGTTTTTTTCTCTCTGCCCAACTGCTGAGATAGACTCTGGCCGCTGCCAGCTGGATTGGATCACTGTCTGTTGACGTAAAGATAACTTGCCCTTTTAGCAGCCCCCAGTCGATAATCCGCTCGATCATAGTACCAATGCCCGCACCGATCTCTAGAATCTCCAAGGTCGAGGTCTCTGGATAGCGAGCCAGTTTTTGGGCGAGCTTATGCCATACCTCCTTATTCAAGGCCTGATCGTCTATAATTTTCTTGGCCGCCAGATATTCTGGAGAAAAGTCCTGGGCATTAGTGTTGCCCCTTGTCTGGGCTAGCCCCTGGTTGATATAGTTTCTATCCAGGCCCATTGATCTATTCACTGTTTCTAGATTTGTCGTACCATTATTTTTTTTTGATCCCCGACTTGAGACCCAGGCCTGGAGAAATTTCTCAATGACTGCCGCGGATTGTGACCAGCCAGGTTTGCTGGTCGCAGTCCCAAAGGCTGCCAGCGACAACTTTTTCAACTGATCACGATGCCGATACAGCTCTGTGATTATCGAACCAAGTTCATCGTTGTCAGCTGCCGAGAACAAAAAGCCATTGGTGCCATGCTCCACTGTCTCGGCTGCCGCCCCTTCCACACTGCAGAGCGCAGGCAGGCCGAAGGCCATGGCTTCAGCTATTGCAATGCCAAATCCCTCGTAAGAAAAAGGCATGCACAACAGATCTGATTGTCCCAACTGGCCGATGAGCTGGTCTTCCGACAGCATTCCCAAAAACTGGATCTGCTCGGACAGCCCCAAATCTACAGCGCGCTGCTGGGTTTTTTCTGCATAGCCAGGGTCAAAGTCTACACCTCCCACTACCGAGAGGCGCCAGCTGCGTCGATCGATCATTGCCAATTTTTCGACGAGGGGAAGCAAGCCTTTTCGCGGAATAAGGTTGCCTAGAAACAATAGCCGCAATGGCCCCGCCTGCAGACAGCGAGCTGCAATGTACTCGGGCGACAGAGGAAAGCCGAAGCGGTCTCCGGCGGGATAGGCTACCACATGGGGGCGCTGCTCTCCGACCATAGCTTCCACAGCCTTCCTGGTTGACTGGGAGTTGAAAATAAATCCATCAACATTGAGCAGATAGCGTTTTTCAACCTCAGAAAGCAACAGTTTTGGCCGGAAATCTCGTGGCTCAGTCGACAACAGATGGTGCACCACTGCAATACGAGGCGGGCTTTGGGGAGGACGATTAATACGGTTATAGCGAAGTAGCGATGGATGACATAACTCATCCTGAAGAATCACATCACATGATCGCATTTGCAAAAGTATAGCTGGGCTGGTGAAAAGCCCCCTCAGCAGGTTGCGCAGATAGGAATCCGGCGGCAGGCTTATCGCCTCAATCTCGTGGCCTCGCTGTTTCAGCTCCTCTGTTACTATTCTATCGTATAGATAACCGCCTGTCAGGGTGTCAAGAGAGCCGTAGATGACCAGGCCTATTCTCATCAGACTGAAGCCCGATAGGAGGTCCAGGCAATATCATCCTCCCAGAGGGTCACGGTGATCTTTTCGAGTTGAAATGGTGCCAAGCGGCGGGTGAAGAGGCCATGCAGGACGGTGGCGAATTCTTCGATACTGGGATTGCGATTATTCATGCAGGCGAGCGAATTTAATGTTTTGCCGCTGAATTCGGTGACAACCTCGTCCAGATGTCGTTCAACCTCGACGATATCAACCAGAAAACCATGGTTGTCCAGTTTATCTGCCTCGAGGATCAATTCTAGGCGGTAGCGGTGGGAATGCTCAATATTCTCATCACCCCAATCGTTCCCAACCAGGTAATGGCGGGCTTCAAAGCTCCTGCTTACACCGAGGCGATACACGTTCGTTTCTCCGTTGTCCTATTTGACTCAAGATCGGTAATCAAAGATAACCTGAATTGTCTGCTCTGGGCTCTGATCAATCAATTCATATGCCTGGCTCGCCTCTGCCATAGAAAAAGTCTGACTAATGAAACCAGCGGGCTGGATCAGTCGCAGCATATCCCAGGCAAGCTTTAGCCTTCGAGGCTTGTGCCAGCGCCCCGTAAGTTCAGGTGATAGAGAACTTACCTGGGAACTGACCAGCTGCACTCTACCGCGATGGTAGAACGATCCCAGATTCAACTCAACCAGTTTGCTTCCGTACCAGGAGCCTATAACCACTCGACCGCTAAACCGGGTAAGCGTCAAGGCGGTCGACAACGCTTCGGGGTTGCCGGACAGCTCATAGATTAGATCTGCCTCGCCGCCCTGACCGGCAACAGCCCCTAATGCTCGCATCAGCTCATCATCATGCGGTGCATAAGACTCGGTGGCTCCACATTGTTTTGAGGCCAGGCGCCGGTTGGCGGAACTGTCAACGGTTATCAGCCCGGCAAGAGGGAATCGGGCCAGAAGCGCCGTGGTGAGTAACCCAATAATCCCCTGACCAAAAACAATCACCTGTTCTCCGATCAGAGGACGGCCATCCAGCAGCAAATTCACACTTGTCTCCATGCTGGCCAGAAAGAGGGCGGTGTGGTCATTAATATCATCTGGGATCGGCTGCAATACGTCAACCTCGGCACAAAAATGGCTCTGATGGGGCTGGAAACCATATACTCGGCGATCGAGCCACTCATCTGACACCGCCTGTCCCACTGCAACTACGCGGCCGACACATGAATAGCCATAGGAGACAGGGTAGGAAAAATCGCCAGAAAGAGCCGCTATGCTGCTGTCCCGGGATAACTTTTCTGGCCATTGACCGCGGTAGACGAGCATCTCCGTACCCGGACTGATGGCTGAATAGCCCACTTCCACGAGCACTTGCGCGGCTTCTGGCTGTGGGACAGGTTCTTCTATAACCTGTACCCGTCCCGGTTCAGAAAATTCCAGACGCAGCAGGTTCATGACGTTTACCAGTTCGGTAAAGCCCAAAGGACCAGATCTGGTCCGCAGGGTTGATAGTAAACAGAATTAAGGTGCAAAAACGAGTTTTCCAACGCCGGTCGATCAAGTGCAGACAATCCGCCAACCAACCGTGGGGCGATGGTTATAATCAGCTTGTCCACCAGCCGGCTCTCGATGAAGCTGGTGATAACCTGGCTGCCGCCTTCGACCATGATGCTTTTAATACCTTTTCGGCCCAACAGACCAAGCAAATCAGGTAGATTAACTCTGCCGGTCCGGTCAGCACTGCAGTACAATAGTTCAGCTCCCAGGTCTTCGAGAGAGCGGCGTTTTTGCGGGCTGCTGCCGTTGATACAGGCCAGCCAGCAACGCTGATCACTGCGGTTGAGCAGGCGTGCATTAGAGGGAATACGCAAATTGCTGTCCAGAATGATCGGTTGGGGATTGGGCCCTTTGACAAGGCGTACGTTCAGCTGGGGATCGTCGCTTAAGAGCGTATTGATGCCAATCACAATAGCATCCGATACCGCCCTGATACGATGAGTCAGTATCATAGATTCACGACTGCTCAGGGCGAGTTGTTTTCGGTTCCATGTGGCAATGGAACCATCGAGGCTCTGGGCGAAAGAAAGCGTTACCAGTGGCCGATGGTGACGCTTGTAAAAATCATCTGCCAGTTGGGGCAGGCTTTCGAACCAGGATTCCTGGTTCAATGTGAGTCTATTGTCGCTATATGCCAAAGTGTTCTTAATCCGGCTCGATAACATAGTTAGTGATGATCATAGCAAGACAATTGAAGACCGCCAAGCTTGTTGTCAATCCTGGGCTCTGTTGTTTTGAGTGCGTATTGTGTGTATTGCGGGTAAATCCATTGACCCCTGAGACTGAACCCAAATGCTGAAACTGTCGAATTGCTTCGAATGGAAATTTGAGGACACTGCTATTTTGATTAAGCTATGTTATTGACGATACAGGGTTTTTGGGTACAAGTCAAATACTTCATCAAGAACCCGACGCCCATCAAGCTGAGGGCAAGCACTCCCCAAACCAAACTGCCAGAACAGCCGCCCCACCACATCGGAACCTGGCTGTGCCGGAGAGAGACAGCCAATAAGGGCTGCCAATACGGCAAAGCTGACGGTCAATTCCAACAAGCGATCGACTCCACCCGAAGCTGCACCGCCTGCCAGAGAAGGATGAGGCCGACTATCGTGGCCACTAGTCGCCAGCGGGTGACTGCCTGATGCCAGACACGAGCCAATGGTCTGCTGGGCACAGTGGTTTTTATAGATTTCATCAGGTAGAAAACTACTTAGGCGCTACTGCATCGGTGTGGCGGCGATACAGAAAATCTTCTTCGGGAGTCCAGACTGACCATGAGCCCGTACCGCCAAGCAGAAGTATGATTGCTCCACAAAAAATCATAAGTATCGCTGCCGTGGGTTCATAAGGGCTGAATACGCTGCCCAGCAAAAGAATCAGCGTCAGGCTGGCACAGCGTCCCAATAATCCGGCCGCTGCCAGGATGCAGCAGCCGCTTACAGTGAGTAACCAGAAATTCGAGGGCCATTCTGTCCAGGAAACAGACAGATGGTACACCCATGCAGTCATTATCAGCAGCCGAAGAGCTGGTGCCAGGAACAAACGTAGACAAGTTGCCGCCAGCTCGTCCAGTCGAGTATGCTGTCTATTGTCAGAAGCCAGACGACCGGATATCACCAGCCAGTCTCTCCCGAATCCAAGCAGCAGTGGCAGCATAAACAACAGCGCAGCTATAGCGCAGAATAGAGGAGAAAAAACCGGCACAAGCGCCACAACCAAAAAGCCCATTTGGAAGCCGGCGGTAATTCGGGCATAGGGGCGGGGCTGCAGTTCGACGAGAGGCAAATTCCAGCGACGGCGTATATATAAACCCGCGATGAAAAAATAATAGACCATCCCGACCACGAGATAAAAGACTGGCACCCGGTCAAAGGCGACGGCAACCAGGGCGGCAACCATTAGTCCAGCCGCATCTGTTTCGATATCCAGTATTTTGCCAAGCTCAGTCTCCCTGCCAGATTTTCTGGCGATCAGGCCATCGCCCAGATCAGCCAAGGCCACCATCAGATAGACGACGCTTGCTGTTACACTTGCATGATAGATAATTGCACTCGATTGACTTTTTACCACCGGCAACAGGCAGGCCAAGGCGACCACACCGCTACCGCGCGCCAGCGTCAGCCAGTTGGCTGCTCCCAGTGTAGGGTAGAACAGAGCGGGGTCGTAAGTCGAACGATTTGTTTCGAGGTTCCTCCACAATGTCATTGTCAAATAAATAGCAACACCCACGCCTGGCAACAGGGCCAGCCCGGTAGTAGAGGTGAACTGACCGAAATACAGAAAACTGCAGGCGAAGACCAGCCAGGGAAGAATTATGAAAAGAGCCGCCCAGCGCGCCTGGTTGTGTAATGTTCTCCTTGCCCGGGACTCGCCCAACGACACACAGCCGTTGCCATTATCAGACTCGGAGAGCAGCATCAGAACCCTCATTGCAGGAGATTGGTCCTGAGTGATGTAAGGGCCGAGCCTTCCATGTGCGCACGCTTCAGCAGATATTCTTCGACATTCCCATAACTGGTTTTCAGATACTCAAGCATCGCAGCCAGTGGCTCCACGGGTGCCTGGAGATAAGAAACCGCCATCTCGGGTTCGACCCCGAGGGCGGCACAGATTCCGGTTCGATCCTTGCCGCCCGGACATTGAGAGACCAGCGGAAGATTGCTCTCAGCGGCGGCGAGGGAAAGAATTTTGCCCCAGGCCAGGCCATAGTCGTCCAGGCAGCAACGGTACATGCCGATCGCGAAATCGAGGGAAAGCCACTCCCGATCACCGTTTTTAAGCCGCTCCAAGGCGGTGGCCGGATCGAATTTGCGATCTTCCACTGGCAGAAAGAGATAGCGAATCGCCCCAGTGGCCGGGAGTCTATCTGGTGACCGCTGGCGTTCCCGGTCGCTTCTGAGATCGCAGATCGTCTTCAGGCCCAAATCACGGAAATTAGCCGTTCCATCAAGGTTTAGCCGCCTGTTGCCGTCCACATATTTACTTAGTCTCTGCACGGCCATTTATCCTGTCTGACTCGGCTTATGAATGTTTTTAAAATAGATCATGTGTTCTATGTCTCTGCTGTCTGGCAACAACTTCAATACTTGTAAGTCCAGAAATCTATTTTGTCCCGGTTGCACTCGATCGAGAATGTGGTTGTGCTGCTTTATCACTGTAGTTGTGAAAACTAATGCCCATTGAAAACCGGACCGGTAGGATGGATGCTGCGTTCTCTGCATTTCGACAGAATCTGGATCATGAGTGGCTCTTGCCATCACTCGCCTACACTTTAATGTGTTATCAGAGTAATCCTTGAATCTACATGCTGAAAGCTGGCAAAAGAAATCTGCTAAAACAATTCCTTTAAAAGAGGTCTTCAAGCAAATGAAAACGCTCATTACCATCATGTTATCATGCACGATCGGCCTGACTCCGGTTATTGCTTCTGCTCAGGCTCCTGTCTGGGAAATTGATAAGGATCACACCAACTTCTATTTCAGAGTTACACATATCTATTCGGATGTGATTGGCCGATTTAACGATTACAAGGGAAGTGTGCAGTTCGATCCGATTAATCCCGAGCGCAGTGAGATTTCATTTGAGATCGAGGTAAAAAGCATCGACACCGGTTTGAGAAAAAGGGACAAGCACCTGCGCTCGGAAGATTTTCTAGACGCCTCGGAATACCCGCTAATCACCTTTAAGAGCAGCAGCATCGAAAAGCAAGACGACTCTTCTTTGAAACTCACAGGAACGTTGACCATTAAGGATGTGTCTCGGGAAATAAGCATTCCCCTCTCTTACGCCGGAACCATGG
>JARFQM010000069.1 GCA_029287755.1 Desulfofustis sp.
GTGCCCCCTCAAAAAAATGCTTGGTACAAGGCATAGAGCCAGACCGCGGCCGCCGCGATCAGGCTGAGCAGCACCGCTGCGCTGCCCATGTCCTTGGCTCTGCCGGCCAGTTCGTCATACTCCGGCGCAACCTTGTCGACCACCGCCTCCACGGCCGAATTGAGCAGCTCGACGATGAGCACCAGGCTGTTGACCGTAAAAAGCAGCAGTTTGACGAACCCGCTCACCGGGAGCAGCACAAGCACCACCAGCAGAACGACAAAGACCATGGCCTCCTGCCTGAACGCCTCCTCGCTGCGATAGCAGGTCGCAAGCCCCTGCAGCGAGTAGCCCAGGGCGCTGACCAGCCGGGCCAGCCCCTTTTTCGATTGAGGCTTATCCATCCCTTAGTGTTTGAACGAGCGCTGACCGGTAAACTTCATGGCCACCTTGGGCTCGGCTTCGTTACAGGCCTCGATGGTCTCGAAATCGCGCATCGACCCGCCGGCTTGCAGGATCGCCCCGACCCCCTGGTTGATGCCCACGTCGGCGCCGTCCCTGAAGGGAAAGAAGGCGTCTGAAATCATCACCGAACCGGGCAGGCCGGCCCGTTCACTGCGCACCTGGGCGTCGATTTCCTCTTTCTCCGCCGGCGCTCTCTCGCCGCTGGCGACAGCCATCTCGAGATCGGCGTAGGAGAGGTTGCACTGGTCGAAGCTGAGCAAATCACCATACTTGATATAGGCCTTGTGCACCGCGATTTCAGCCACCCCGACCCGGTCCTGTTCTCCGGTGCCGATGCCCACGGTGCACCCGTCTTTCACATAGAGCACCGAATTGGAGGTGACGCCGTGCTCTATGGCCCAGCCGAAAATCATATCGTCGAGCTCCTGTGAGGTCGGCTCCCGGTCGCAGCGGTATTCACGGCCCTTCCAGACGGCTGTGGCGGGCTTCAGATCGGCCGCCGAGCGGATCGAGTTGACTGCCGACTGCTGGGCGATGATGCCGCCGTCGATCAAACTCTTGAAATCGATGAACCGGTAGCGTTCGAAATCGGCCAGTCTATCTATCTTGGCGATCTTAATCACCCGAAGATTGGCCCGACGACTGATAATCTCCAGGCTGCCCTCCTCGAATTCGGGGGCGCACACCACCTCGAGGTAGTTTTCCGCCAGGAGTTTGGCGGTCTCTGTGTCGCAGGACCGGTTCAGCACCACGGCCCCGCCGAAGGCGGCGATCCGATCGGCCCGGTTGGCCCGGTCGAAGGCGTTGGCGAGGCTGCTGCCGTAGGCGGCGCCGCAAGGGTTGTTGTGCTTGAGAATGACGGCCGCCGGCCGGTCCATCAGGTATTTGAGGATATTGAGGCCGTTGTCGATATCGGTCAGATTTATTTTTCCTGGATGCTTGCCCACCTGCAGCATGTCGGCGGCGGTAACGGCCGACACCAGACCGTTGCCGGGCTCGATGAAGGCGCAGTCGCCGAGGCTGAGGTTGCCGTTGACCAACTCGTAGAGCGCAGCCTCCTGGTCGGGGTTCTCGCCATAGCGAATGCCGCGTTCGTCGAAGGAACCGTCCTCCTGGGCTATCTTCCAGGTGCGCTTGCGATAGACCAGCTGCTGATCACCGAAACTGATCGTCATTTCCATGGGAAAGTGGTCACCGAGGATGGTCGAATACATTTTTTTGATATCGCTCATGGCTGTTCCTCATTCTTGTGTTGTTCGTTGGCGCTGCCGTCCAGCAGGCTCAGCGGGGCAATCCGTACCCCGTTGTCCACCCGGCGATTGAGCACGACGCTGTTGGCACCGACCTTGACGCCGTTGCCGATCTGCGCATTGTCGATATAGACCCCCGGTTCGATCACGCAGTTGTCGCCGATCGTGCTCTGCCCGAGGATGGTGACCGCTGCCCCGAGACAGCAGCCGGTCCCTATGGTGACGCCGGGACCGATCGAGGTGGTCAGGGGATCGAGCATGGCCACCCCCCGGGCCAGCAGTTCGTGATTCCGGCGTGCGCTGAGTTCCCGCTGAGCCTGGGCCAGTTCCACCCTGGAGTTGACCCCCAGTACATGGGCGGGATAGGGATGTTCAAACTTGTTGATTACCAGACCGTCGGCGACACCGATGCCAACGATATCGGTGAGATACATCTCCCCCTGGGCGTTGTTGGTGGTCACCCTGGCCAGGGCATCAAAAAGAAAGCCGGCATCGGCGATATAGATGCCCGCATTGATCTCCCGGATTGCCCGCTGCTGTTCATCGGCGTCCTTCTCCTCGACGATGGCCTGCACCGCGCCGGAGCGGCCGCTGATGACCCTGCCGTAGTTGGTCGGGTCAGCCAGTGTCGTGGTCATGATGGTAAGTCTGGCTGCGCTGGCTCTGTGGGCGTTGATCATCTGCTGCAGGTGCTCACCCTGGAGCAGAGGGGCGTCGCCGTTGACGATCATGATGGTGCCGGGGAAATCGGCCAGCAGGGGGCGGGCGCTGAGCACCGCATGGCCGGTGCCTTTCTGCTCTCTCTGTTCGCAGCAGATTACCCCCCAGCCTTCAACAATGGAGGCAACCGCTTCCTTCTGGTGGCCGACGATGACGATCGTCTTGTCCGCTTCGAGGGGTGCGACACCGTCGAGCACGTGATGCAGCATCGGCCGGTAGAAGACCTCGTGCAGGACTTTGGCCCTGGCCGACTTCATTCTTGTTCCCTTGCCGGCGGCAAGAATAATCACACAGAGGGGTGCACTGGTTTCCATGAGCGGCTGTCAGGATCGGGTTGATGGTGATTCTGCAGATGATGGTGGAACCTATCCTGTCGCCGGGTTTCTGTCAATCAGATTGACCAGGCTGAGCGGCAGTGGCGTATCTGTTGCCAGGCGGTGCCGCACGGGGGAGTTCGGAGCGGAGTTATTCCTTGACCGAGCCGGCCAGCAGCCCGCGAATGAAATAGCGGCCCAGGACGATATAGATGAGCAGCACCGGCAGGGCCGCCAGGATCGATCCGGCCATGGGCAGATTCCAGCTCACCGCCTGGCCGCCGGCAAGTTGGGCGAGTCCGACGGTGATCGGGTTGGCGGTGTGCCGGGTGAGGCAGATACCCCAGAGGAATTCGTTCCAGATCTGGGTGAACTGCCAGAGGCTGGTGACCACGAACCCGGGTATCGACAGCGGAAAAATGATCCTGGTGTAAATCTGAAAGAAGCCGGCCCCGTCCAGGTTGGCAGATTCCATCAGCGAGTCGGGGATCTGGGCGTAGAAGTTGCGGAAAATGAGCGAGGTGATCGGCAGTCCGTAGACGACGTGGGCCAGCACCAGCCCGGGCAGGCCGCCGTAGAGATGCATCGCCCGAAGGGTCTGGAAAAGCGGGATAAGGATGACCTGGTAGGGGATGAACATGCCGAACAGAAACAGGGTGAAGACAATCTCGCTGCCCGGAAACTTCCACTTGGAAAAGACATAGCCATTCAGCGAACCCAGCACGGTGGACAGCAGGGTGGCGCTGATGGTCAGGATGAAGGAGTTGACGATGTTCGGCTGGAGCAGGGCAAAGGCCTCAGCAAAACTGGCGTAATTGACCTCGGGCGGCAGCTGCCAGGATTGGGGCAGGCTGATATCACCCGGATACTTGAGCGAGGTGATCAGGGTCAGATAGACCGGCATCAAATAGGCCAGCGCCAGCACCACCAGGGAACCGTAAAGGGCGATCGTCGCCGGGCTCAGTCTGGTTTTCATCAGCGCGTCCTCCGCTGCCGGTAGCTGCTGATCAGGTAGGGAATGATGAAGGTGGCGGCGATCAGAAATAAAATTATGGCAATGGCGGCGCCCTTGGCGAAGTCGTTGGCCCTGAAAGTGGTCAGGTACATGTTCAATGCCGGGTGACCGGTCTCGGCATTGTCCGGTCCGGTCATGGCGAAAATCAGGTCGAACATTTTCAGGGAGATGTGCGACAGGATGATCACCGCGCTGATGGTGATCGGCTTGAGCATCGGCAGGGCGATGTAGCGGTAATACTGGGCCGTGGTCGCGCCGTCGAGCATCGAAGCGTCGCGCAGGTCCTGTGAAATTCCTGTGAATCCAGCCAGGTAGAGTGCCATCGTGTAGCCCGAATACTGCCAGATGGTGGCCATGATGATGCCCAGGGTGGCCAGGTTGAAGCCGTGGGTTTCCTCCATGAACAGGGCCTTGGGCAGCAGGTCGCCGAACAGCCAGGCGGCCAGTCCGACCGCGATGCCCGGCAGCAGGAAGCGCCGTAATGCCCTGGCCGGATCCTGCTTAATCGACATGAGTCCGCCGATAATCAGCACGGCTGCCAGGATGTAGAACGCTATCTGCAGCAGATTCTGCCAGTTGAACTCGAAAATCGCGCCGGTGCTGGACAGCCATTTGAACTTCAGGGGCTCAAATCCCGCATAGGTGGGCAGGATATTGACCCCGCCCTGGGGGGCCAGCATCCAGCGCCAGATGGTACCGGTGACGATGAAGGAGAGCGACATCGGATAGAGGAAAATGGTTCTGAATACCGCCTCGCCCCTCGGTTTATTGTCCAGCAGGATGGCGATGATCAGGCCGGTGCCGATGGCCCCGAGCAGAAGCATGACCGAGTAGTAGACGGCATTGACCAGATCCTGGCGAAAGCCGCCGCCCAGAAAGCCGGTGAACAACTCTTTATAATTGCTCAGGCCGGCGTAATTGCGAACCGGATTTTCGGCCAGGGCGGCAACCCCGCCCCAGTCGGTCAACGACAGCCAGAAGGTGTTGCCGATGAACCCGTAGACGAATACCGCGATCAGTATCATCGACGGCAGCAGGGTAAGAAAGGCTTTGATTCGGTCTCTGTTGATCATCACAGGAGGGCGAAGGTCCCGCTGCTTAGAGAGGGACCCTCACCAGGTTGTATCGATTATTTACCGATTCCGTTTTTAACCGCAATCTGCTGAGCGGCCTTGCCGGCGGCTTCGGCGTTGCGTGATTTAAGAAACATCTCCATGACCGAGGCAAAATCGTTCATGAAGCCTTCATTGGCCGTTACCCCGTGGGCGAGCGAACCGACGATGCGATCCTTGCCGAAGTCGGCGGAGGCCGATTTGGCATAATCGTTATACTTGGACAGATCGCTGTCGGTGCGGGCCGAGATGGAGCCCTTCAGCGGGTTGAAGGCGTCACTGCCTTCCTTGCTGCCGAGCAGCGACAGCCAGGCCAGGACATTGTCGCGGTTGGGAGCACCCTTGGGCAGCCCGAAGGAGTCGGCCAGGAACATGAACTCACCGCCCGTTCCCGGGGAAGGAGCCCAGCCGAAGCCTTCGCCGGGGGCCAGCTTCTTGGTGGTACTCATGTAGCCTGCGGCCCAGTCGCCCATGACGTTGAAGGCGGCTCTGCCGTCCACGACCATATCGGTGGCCTGCTGCCAGGAAAGCGAGGAGGCGTCCTCGTTGGTGTACTCGAGCACCTTGCCGAACAGTTCCCAGGCCTTGACCCCTTCGGGGCTGTCGAAGGCCAGTGCGCCGGTCCACAGGGCGTCCCAGTTGTCAGGCCCGAGGGCAGCCAAGGCCACCGATTCCCACAGGTGGTTGGCGGTCCAGTTCTGGGCCAGGGCCAGCGGTACTACGCCAGCTTCCTTGATTTTGGGAGCCACCGCGAAAAAGTCGTCCCAGCTCGTGGGCGGCTTGATACCCCACTTGTCCAGATTGGCCGGAACATACCAGAGCACGTTGGAGCGGTGGATATTGACCGGCACCGACCAGATTCCGGTATCGGTACCGATGAGCTTGACCAGACCCTCAGGAAAGGCGTCCATCCAGCCCTCCTCCTTGAACAGAAAGGTCAGATCTTCCATGCGATCGGCCTTCACCCAGGTGCCGATCAGCTCCTGTCCGGCGTGCACCTGAAAGCTGTCCGGCGGCTCGCCGCCGAGCATCCTTGTTTTCAACACTGCCTTGGCGTTGACGCCGGAGCCGCCGGTCACGGTGGCATTCACCACTTCGACGTTGGGGTTGGCTTCTTTGTACAGATCGATCAGGGCCTGCAGGGCCGGTCCTTCATCGCCGGCCCACCAGGAAAAGATCTCGAGCTGACCCGAGAGATGTCCCTTGGACTGGGCCGGGCCGGCAACAAGCAGCAGCGTTGCGGCCATGGCGATGAGCGTGGTGACGATTGTCTTCTTCATGGGTTCCTCCTCTGTGTGGTTGTGCGATCCTGCAACTGGCGACCGCATGGTTCGGTTGTTCAACGGATGGCCTGCTCGGTATCGGGATCGAACAGCAGCAGGTTCTCCAAATTCAAGCCGAGTTTCATCGTCTGACCCGGGGCGGCGGCGACCCTGCCCTCCAGTTCGGCGACGACGCTTGCCTCGCCCAGGGTGAATTCAAGCAGCGACTGGCTGCCGACGATTTCCGAGACCACGACCCTGCCGTCGATGAGCCACTGTTCGGGAAGGGCTGCCAGGGCACCGTCGCGCTTGATCGAGTCGGGCCTGATACCGGCCAGCACCTGGTCCTGGTCCTTGCAGCCGTCGGGCAGCGTGACCGGGAAGGTCAAGCCGCAGAAACTTATAGCATCCCCGTCACCGGCGCGGTGGACGACCGCGTCAAGCATGTTGATCGGCGGGTTGCCGATGAAACTGGCGACAAATCGGTTGTCGGGCCGCTCGTAGACCTCCACCGGTGTACCCACTTGCTGAACCCGGCCATCCTTGAGGATGACGATCCTGTCGGCCAGGGTCATGGCCTCTATCTGGTCGTGGGTAACATAGATGGTGGTGGTCTTCATTTTCAGATGCATCTTCTTCAGTTCCATGCGCATCTGGGTTCTGAGCTGGGCGTCGAGGTTGGACAGCGGTTCGTCGAACAAGAATACGCTGGGGCTGCGGACGATGGCCCGGCCCATGGCCACCCGCTGCCGCTGCCCGCCCGACAGTGCTGCCGGCTTCCTGTGCAGGTAAGGGGTCAGCTCGAGGATGTCGGCCGCCTTGTCGACCTTCTGCCGGATCTCATTCTTGCCAAGTTTGGCCATCTTCAGGCTGAAGGCCATATTCTCGAAGACGCTCATGTGCGGGTAGAGCGCATAGTTCTGAAAGACCATGGCCACGTCGCGGTCCTTGGGCATCACCTCGTTTACCTTCCGGTCATTGATCCTTATTTCGCCGCTGCTGATCGTTTCCAGCCCGGCGATCATTCTCAGGATCGTCGATTTTCCGCAGCCGGAGGGACCGACCAGGACGATGAATTCGTTGTCGCCGATGCTGAGGTTGGCATTGTGGACCACTTCGGTCGTGCCGAACCGTTTGCAGATATCAAGCAGTTCAACCTGGGCCATAAATTTCTCCCGCAGGGGTAAGTGTTGACAGGTTCATCTCAGGTAGACCCCCTGACCACGAGCCTGGTTTCCAGGGTAATGGTCGTGCCGTTTTTCAAGGCCCTGCCTTCCAGGATGTCAAGCAGCAGTGAGGCGGCGGTTTTGCCGATTTCGTAAGCGGGCTGCTTGATGGTGGTCAGCGCCGGCCGGACCAGGACCGCGTTCGGGTTGTCGGAAAAGCCCACCAGGCCGATCTGCTCGGGAATGCGCACCCGCTGATCCTGCAGATAGAGAAAGGCGCCCAGAGCGACCGGGTCATTGATCGCGAAAATACCGTCGGGCGGTTCCGCCATGGCCAGCAGGCGGCGGGCGCCTGCGCGGCCGTCCTCTTCGTGGCAGCCGCCCTCTATGATGTACTCCGGCCGCACCGTGAGCCCGTGGGCCCGGAGTGCCGCCTCGTATCCCTCCCGTCTTTTTCTGCCGACGTACAGAGAACCGGCCGAAGTCAGGTGGGCGATGCGCGTTCTCCCCGTTTCAATGAGATGGGTGACGGCCTGGCAGGCGCCTTTGACATCGTCCACCACCACTTTGGGGGCGTCGATCTCGTCCACCACCCGGTCAAAGAGCACGATCGGCACCCCCTGGGTGATTACCTGCTGCAGGTGGGTGAAATCGGCCGTCTCCTGCGACACGGAGACCAGCATGCCGGCCACCCGGTTGGAGGCCAGGGCCCTGGTGTTTATCGATTCCCTCTCATAGGTGTCGTTGCTCTGACAGACCATGATGGTGTAGCCCGATTCGTAGGCCAGATCCTCGATGCCGCTGATCACGGTGGAAAAAAAAGAGTTGCGGATCTCGGGTACGATAACGCCGATATTGTTTGATCGGCGGGTCTGCAGGCTCTGGGCGATCAGGTTGGGCTGGTAATTGGTTTTGGCGGCGATGGCCCGAACCCGTTCCTTGGTCTGTTCACTGATATCGGGATGGTCACGCAAGGCCCTGGAAACGGTCGAGGCGGAGAGGTTCAGTCGCCTGGCAAGATCGGTGATGGTCACGTGTCTCATGGGGTGTCGCCCGTGTCTGAAAATAGCCATCCCTCGGCACCCAAAAAACAGAATCCGGGCCGTCCGATTAGCACCGGAAGCACTGCTCTCTCTCCAAACACCCGCTCCATGAGTAAGTGATAATCATCGAACTGATCTTTTGGAACGTACGCTTGCGCAGTTCCCGCAAATCCCCCGCCGTGCACCCGGCAGACGGCTCTGGGAAACAATAGTGAAGTCAGGGAAATGGCCAGCAGAATTCCCTGTTCCCGGCTGTTCTTCGACGAGCTGCAGTTCTGCAGGAGCGTGCAGGAGGAGCTGCCCGACTGTCTCACCAGCTCCAGGAAGCGGTCGTAGTCATGCTGCAGCAGGGCGTCGGTTTGCGCCGCGGCCCGCTGGTCTTCGGTGATAAAATGCAGCAGGCGCAGCAGGGCCCGGTCGCCGGCCCCGGCCCGAAGGGGTCGCACCTGCTGGAGAACCTGCTCGACGCTCAGCCCCCGGGCCTTGCTGCGCTGCAGGATGGCGGCAGCCTGGGCGATTTCCCCGGTAACGGCGGCGTAGTCATCGGTCAGGTCGCTGTGGCTGCCGCCGGTATCGATGATCAGCAGACGGTAGCCCCAGTCCTCGAAATTGGTCTTGATCCGGGTGATCAACGGGTTGGCCGGATCCTCGAAATCGATGCCCAGGGTGTAGCCGGCGGCGCTGCTCAGCTGGTCCATGAGACCGCAGGGCTTGCCGAAATAAGTATTCTCGGCGAATTGGCCGTCGCGGGCCAGGCGCACAGGATCCGGACGTTCATCTGCGAGGGTGGCGAAGATTCCTCCCATGAGCACCGAGAACGCCGCGGATGAACTCAGGCCGGTGCCGGGCGTGCAGGTGGAGTCGAGCACCGCTGAAAAACCGGGTACCGCGCAGCCCCGCTTGTTGCGGGCCGCCGCTACGCCCCGGATGAGCGACTCGGGGCTGGAGCGTTCGCCGGGCTTCGGCGCCAGGCTGCCCAGATCTATGCTGATCGGATCGGGGTAGTCGCTGGAAATGAGGGTAACGCGGTTGTCTGCGGTCGGCACCGCCGCCGCGACACAGTCGAGATCGACGGCGCTGGCGACAACCCTGCCGTTGTTGTGGTCGGTGTGATTGCCGCCCAGCTCGGTACGGCCGGGCGCACTGGCCAGAAAACTGCAGCGGCCGCCCAATCGTTGCCGGGCGTAGGCCAGCAGGCCCTGATACCTGTTTTTCTGTTCCTCCAGGGCCGTCTTCCCGTAGAGTCTGAGCAGACCTTCGTCAGCCCCGCCATGGCTCAGGTAGTGGGTGAGATCGGCGCTGGGGCAACCCATGAGCTATTGTTCCTCGAGGTAGTGGGTCCGGGGCAGGTTCCGCAGTCGGGCGGCGGCGACTTCGGCGGTCAGGTCGCGCTGCACCGTGGCCAGCAGCTCAAATCCGACCATATGCTTCTTGATGGTCCGGGAACGCAGAAGCGGCGGCAGGTAATGAAAATGATAATGAACGGCCGGATACTCGCTCCCGTCGGTCGGCTGCTGGTGAAGTCCCATCGAATAGGGAAATGAGGTCTGGAAAAGGTTGTCATAGCAGATGCCCAGTTCGATCATGACGGCGGCCAGGTCAGCCTTTTCCTGCTCCGAGGCTGCCTCTATCGACGCCCGGTGGCCTGTAGGAATGATCATCGTTTCGAACGGCCAGAAGGCCCAGTAGGGAACCAGAACCACAAATGAGTCGTTGGCGAACAGGATTCTTTCCCCATCGGAGAGCTCTCGGGCCAGATAGGTGCAGAGCAGGCAGCTGCCGTGCTTATGGAGATAGCGCTGCTGCTGCTCCAGCTCCCTGGCGGGCAGATTGGGAATCGTCGATCCGGCCCAGATCTGCCCGTGGGGGTGCGGATTGGAGCAGCCCATGAGCAGGCCGCGGTTTTCAAATATCTGCACATGGTTGATAAAATCATGGGCGCCCAGGCTGAGATACTCGTCGATCCAGGTATCAATGATTGGCCGCACCTGCTCCGTGGTCATGCGGGCGATACTCAGGTCATGACGCGGAGAATAGCAGATTACCCTGCAGACACCCCGCTCGGGCTCGCTTACGAGCAGCCCGTTGGGGTCGGGAGCGGGCCGAGTGGCGGGCTCAGGCAGCAGGGCGGCAAAGTCGTTGGTAAAGACGAAGGTGTGGGTATAGTCGGGGTTTTGGCTGCCGCCGGCTCGTGCATTGGTCGGACAGAGGTAGCAGTCGGACAGGTAGGAGGGTATCCTGTCGCTGTCCGCTGCTTCCCGCTGTCCATCCCAGGGCCGGGCGGTGCGGTGCGGGGAAACGAGCACCCAGTCGCCGGTGAGTGGATTGAATCGGCGATGGGGGGATTCAGTGCCGCCGCCTTTCATAATCGCAGTGATCCCCGCTGGAAAATGAAGTATAATGGGTTCTGCAAACGATGCCGCAAACGTTTGCAATACAATTACTATAGAAACATCAAATGTCCTGTCAACTGATTTATGGTTAGCCCATTAAGGTGATCTACAATGAAGCGTTCGGAAATCAACAATCTGCTCGTTGAAGCCGCTGAATTCTTCAGCTCATCTCATTTCCAGCTGCCGCCGTTCGCCTTCTGGTCGCCGGAGAGATGGCAATCGACGGGCCCCGAGGCGGACGAGATCAGGGACAACGAACTCGGCTGGGATGTGACCGACTATGGGCTGGGCAGGTTCTATGAGGTCGGACTGCTGCTCTTCACCATCAGAAACGGCAGCCATGCCCGGGGAGACACCTATCCCAAGGGCTATGCGGAAAAAATCATGATGGTCCGCGAACAGCAGGTAACCCCCTATCACTACCATTGGAACAAACGTGAGGATATCATCAACCGGGGCGGCGGCAACCTGGTGATCGAACTCTACCTTGCCGATGAGCGCAACAGGTTCAGCGACAACCATTTTTCGGTATCGGTGGATGGGGTGCGAAGACCAGTGGCTCCCGGCGATCGGCTGATTCTTTCCCCGGGCGAGAGTATCTGCCTGGAGCCCCATGTCTACCATACCTTTTACGGCGAGAAGGGAGGCGGCAGCGTCATGGTCGGCGAAGTCTCCGACGTCAACGACGACCGGGCGGACAACTGCTTTTACGAAGAATTGGGCCGCTTCCCGGAGATCGTCGAGGACGAGGAGCCGCGCTATCACCTGTGCACCGAGTATCCGCCCGCTGCAGCCCCGAAAAGCTGAAAAACCAGCAGCTGTTGTGAGCCATGAGAGAATACAAGAAAACCATATGTCCTCTGGA